>JBBKWN010000099.1:0-9420 GCA_037968955.1 Rheinheimera sp.
CTAAGCAATAAAAAACAGGTTGAAGCTGATGCTTTAGCGCTGCCGGAGGACTGGCGAGAAACAACAAACAGCGCCTTCAAAGACCTGCAGGACTTCTATATAGTCACTGCTGAAGACCTTAAGGACAAGGAGCTGTATATATCGATTAAAGCTAACGAGGCTCAAAACGCTAGGCTCCAAACCTGTATTACCGATCTTAAGCGTATCGAAAAGGAAAACTTGGCTGCAAAAAAAGCACAAGGTAAAATCGAAAATCTTCGCAGCACACTGAAGAAGACAGAGCAGAATTATACCGATCAGACAATTTCGGCTATTGAGTTAATATTCCACATCTACAGTGGCCGGCTGATCCAAAATTACCAGCGTGGTCTGGGCCTGTTTATCGAGAGCCGAGAAGGTACACAGTTGAGGTTCCTGACTGCCGAGAAGTCTGAACACGATGCAGTCATGTCTATGAGTTCTGGTCAAGTGTCGGCACTCAGTCTTGCCTTCTTCCTCTCGCTTAACAAGGTCTATGCTCGGGTACCTCTCATTCTGATTGATGACCCGTCTCAATCCCTAGATGAAGTCAACGTTGCCTCCTTGACCGATCTACTCCGTTGCGAACTTAAGCATTGTCAATTGGTTGTCTCCTCCCACGAGGACGATATCTCGTCCTATATGCGCTACCGGTTTGACAGAGCCGGTTTGACAACAAGTTCGCTCAACATGCAGCGCTTGGCGAAAGAAGCTTCGTAAAAACCGCCCGAGGCTACGTAGCAGAGGTGGTTCTTGATGGTAATACCGATGAGTTGGCTATCCCGTATAGCCTGCTATTAGTTCGCCTCCGTCAGATTAGGAAACTGACAAGAAAAAGAAGTCAACTAATCGGAACTGGATAGTTTTTGGGTATAAATGAGTTAGTTATAATATCCGCTACTGGCACAGAGCTGTTTTTTGGTCAGTGGTAAGGTGTCCGTAACGACTGGTCAGGCACATTGCAACGACAGGTAAGTAGCCGTTGCAATGAGGTGGTAAAATAAATGCAATTAATCAATTGAATTGAGAAGCCATCAAGTTTTGTGGGTCGTTACGCATATAAAACTCTCTCAGTTAGACAGAACGAATCTTAAGTAATTTGCTAGCTTTATCAATGCCTCTTTCCGCTCCTCAAAATAATCATGCTTATTATAAATCCCTTCAACGCCTTTTAGCTTGTGATTGAGGCAGCGCTCGGCGACATGGCCGGGGATGCCGATCTCAGCCAGCAAGGTACGACAGGTGCGGCGCAAGTCATGGACGGTGAAGTGCGGCATATCGCCCATTTTGTTTGGTGGCTGTACTTTTTTGCCTGGGTCTTGGCCAAACATTTTACTAATGGCTCTATTCAGCGTATCTGGGCCCATGTGACCATTTTTGCTGCTGCGCCGGTTTGGGAACACATATTCAGAGTTAAAAGCTCGTCCTTTGAGTTCGTTTAACCATTCGATCACCAATGGTGGCAGTGGGATCTCCATACCAACCCCGGTTTTACTGCGCTCTTTCGGTAGTGACCACACGGCTTTGTCTAAATTGAATTCTGACCATTTTGCTTCGGTGAGCTCTGATTTGCGTACGCCTAGGCAGATAAGCAAAGCGCAGGCGAGATAGTTATCCCGAGTAAAGCTGTCCGAGTTTTCGCTAAACACTTTAAAAGCGTGTTTGACCTCATCAAAGCTCAACGCTCGATCTTTACTTGCTTCCACTCCGCCGGCATCGTTCACAGAGAACGGTGCGGCGGGGTTGTTCCGGGTATAGTCCAACTTTATTGCGTAGTTAAACATTTGTTTTAAGTAAAGCAGTGCATCGTTTGCGATAGTTGGCCGGCCTGAGTCGGTGATCTTGCGGATCACTTGTTGAATATGGGGGGGACTTACATCTGCAATTTTGAACTTGCCAATCAGTGGCGCGATATCTTTGCTGTAGACTCTGGCTGGGATTTCCGGATGCTTTAAACGCTTCTCATTTTCAATTTGCCAATCGGCAAATAGCTCATTTACCAAAACGACCGGTGCTTGTTTTGCTTGTTGCTTAACTTGTAACGGATCGACCCCATCACGATTCAGTTTTGCATTTGATGCTGCTGCAAGCCGCGCATCTTTAAGAGACAGGTCAGGGTAACGCCCTAATGTCAGTTCACGGCGTTTACCTGAAGTTGTGTAGCGCAACATCCAGTAAGGATGGCCTTTTGCTGGTACCAGAAAATATAAGCCGTCACCGTCAGCGTATTTGCCAGGGCCTTTAGCTATCAGGCTTTGCAGCTCTTTATTGGTGAAATTACCCATAACCTACCGTCCTTTTTTACCGCGACTGCAGTTGATTCAAAAAGTACCCCCCAATTTTTTGGGGGTGTTGGTAGCATACCCCCCAAAGTACCCCCCGTAAAGTGGTGGGTACTGGTGGGTATCTATGGATGTTGATAGACGATGGTTAAGTTAAAAAATGATTTAAATCAGTATTTTGCGGATTATTCTGAACGTTAGCGGACGCTATTCCACGTTCTGGATCTGCTCCCGCATCTGCTCAATCAAAACCTTCAGCTCCACCGCAGTATTCGTAATCTCCGTAGAAATCGCTTTCGAAGACAAGGTGTTCGCTTCGCGGTTAAATTCCTGCATCATAAAATCTAACCGTCGGCCAACGGCGCCGCCTTTTTTTAGGCTGTGGCGGGTTTCTTTAATGTGGGCGTCGAGGCGATCTAGTTCTTCAGCGACATCGGATTTTTGTGCCAGGAAGGCCATTTCTTGCTCGAGTCGGTTGTTATCTAAGTCGGTTTTTATTTCTTGCAGGCGGGTCAACATTTTATCGCGTTGCCATTGCAGCGCTTGGGGTAAATGAGTGCGTAGCGTGCTGACGTGCGTGGTAATTTGGTCCAGCCGTTCGCGCAGCATCTGTTCGATCGAAGCACCTTCACGGCCGCGGCCTGCTTGGAAGTCGAGGAGCGCGACGTCGAAGCCTGCAAGTAGCTCTGCTTGCAGGTTGTCCATATCGGCTTCTTGGGTTTCCATGACGCCTGGCCAACGTAAAATATCGGCCACATTTAATTGCGCCTGTGGACATTGCGCCAACAGTTGCTGTGCTGAGTGCAACAACTGCGCGGCAAAAGCGTCATTAATTTTCAGCTCGCCGGTTTGATCCGCTGCGGTGTAGCGCAAGTTCACTTCTAATTTGCCGCGGTGCAGAGCTTGGCGTAATTTGTCGCGTAGCAGCCCTTCAATGCCACGAAACTGCTCAGGTAACCGAAAATAACTCTCGAGATATCTTTGGTTAACTGAGCGGATTTCCCAAACAGCATTGCCCCAATGGGCTTTAATTTCGTGGCGGGCGAAGGCAGTCATGCTCTGAATCATTGCGGCGTCCTTAAAACGACTAAAAAAAGAAGTATACCCAGAACATGGCTAATAGGCGAATAGTCCACGCTTGAGGTTTTTGTCAGTCCTGCGCATTATTTTTGTGTGACCAAGCAACGCTGCACGGCGCGGTATAAGGCCTATTTTTGGCGGGTCCCAACGGCTGTATAAAGCCTTGTTGATGGCAATACGGTACACATGTCTCTATAATGGCCGATTGAAATTCAGTAGATTCAGCAAATAGAGGTCCTCATGCGTCCAAGCGGCAGAACAGCCAGTCAAATCCGTCCGATCAGTTTCACCCGTAATTTCACTGCCCATGCCGAAGGTTCGGTGTTAGTGGAATTTGGCAACACCAAAGTGCTTTGCACTGCATCGGTCGAAGAAGGCGTGCCACGCTTTATGAAAGGCCAAGGTAAAGGCTGGATCACCGCAGAATATGGCATGCTGCCACGCGCAACCCACACCCGCAACGACCGTGAAGCAGCCCGTGGTAAACAAAGCGGCCGCACCATGGAAATTCAACGTTTGATTGGCCGAGCGCTGCGCGCAGCGGTCGATTTATCACTGTTGGGTGAAAACACCATCGTCTTCGACTGTGACGTCATTCAAGCTGACGGCGGCACCCGCACCGCGGCTATTTCTGGTGCTTGCGTGGCTTTATGTGACGCGCTCAGTTACTTACGAGCTAAAGGCGCGATTAAAACCAACCCATTAAAGTACATGGTTGCTGCAGTATCTGTCGGTATCTATAAAGGTGAAGCGGTTGCCGACCTTGAATACACCGAAGATTCTGCCGCTGACACCGATATGAACGTGGTGATGACTGAAACCGGTCAACTGATTGAAGTTCAGGGTACTGCCGAAGCTGCGCCATTTAGTTTTGAAGAAATGCAGGACATGATGGCGCTGGCAAAAATTGCCATTCGTGAAATCATTGACGAACAAAAACGCGTTTTAGCCTGAGGTTGTTGCCGATGAAAGCTTTTCAGATTGAATTTATTGAGTTTGCCCTGAGTCGTCAGGTGCTTAAATTTGGCTCTTTCACTTTGAAATCAGGCCGTACTAGCCCGTATTTTTTTAATGCTGGCCTATTTAACACCGGTGGCGATTTAGCCAAATTGGGTCGTTTTTATGCCGCCGCTGTGCAGGATTCAGGCATTGCCTTTGATGTGCTGTTTGGCCCGGCTTATAAAGGCATCCCAATCGCCACCACCACTGCGGTCGCGCTGGCGGAGCATCATCAACGCGATGTGCCTTATTGCTTTAATCGCAAAGAGGCCAAAACCCATGGCGAAGGCGGAAGCTTAGTCGGGGCGGCACTCCAAGGCCGAATTTTATTGGTCGATGATGTCATCACGGCTGGCACCGCCATTCGTGAGTCGATGCAGATTATTCAGGCGCAAGGTGCTGAGTTAGCTGGGGTGCTTATCGCGCTTGACCGGCAAGAGCGCGGGCAGGGCGAGTTGTCGGCAATTCAGGAAGTTGAACGTGATTTTGGCACCAAAGTGGTGTCCATTATTGGCCTTAACGATCTCATCAATTATCTGCAAGGTAAGCCTGAATTGGCCGCGCATTTAGATGCAGTCACGGCATATCGCGCAGAGTATGGCGTAAAGCTTTAATTCACTTCAGCTTTTCTTAAGCTGACAGTGCGATAATTTAAACTTAAAACCGTTGTATGGCGGTTTTTTGCTTGTCGAGCCAGCGCTGTAAGCTGGCTCTGCTTTCTTGGTCTGTCAGTGTTTTAGAATATCGAAAATCAATACAGGGTGAAAACAGTGATCAATAAACCGAACGGTAGTGGCGTTGGCCGCATTCTCAAAGCGACCGAATGTTCGCGCCAAGGTTTTGTCGCCGCTTGGCGTTTTGAAGCTGCATTTCGACAAGAGACCGGACTTGCACTTGTGATGTTGCCGCTATCGTTTTGGCTGGCGCAATCGCTGCAGCACTGGGCTCTGCTGGTGTCGGTGTTATTGCTGGTGTTGATTGTTGAACTGCTTAATTCGGCCATAGAAACGTTGACCGACCGGGTTAGTTTAGAGCGACATGAACTATCTGGCCGTGCCAAAGATTTAGGCTCCGCCGCGGTAACGTTAAGCCTGACCGTAGTTGTTGTGGTGTGGGGAGTTGCGCTGTGGCAGAAGTTCAGTTGAACAGTTATAGCCAAATTTTATAGAAACAGACTTTTATAGAAAAACCTTTTATAGAAACAAACTTTGGCGCAGCACTTCCCATTGGGCGGCAAAGTGTTGGCTTGGCATCCGGCTAAACCCTGAGCGCACAAACTGGTGAATTTTTCCTTCGCAAAACGCCAACAATATATTGGCTAAGTCACTTTCATCTTGAATAAAACCTTTACCTTCTCGTAACTTGCGTTCACGTAGGCATTGGCGTAGCTGCAGTTCCAGCTTATCAAACAACAGCACTACCCGTTCCCGTAGCCGTTCCTGTTCGCCTTGCAATGCATCACCAGTCAGAATGCGGCAAATGCCTGGATTACGATCAGCAAACACTAACAACATTTGCAAGATAAGCTCAATGCGGACTTCCGTTTGTTTATGCTCTTGTAAAATCGCGTTGATGGTATTGAGCAAAGTCGTTTCGATAAACTCAATTAACCCCTCAAACATCCGCGCTTTACTGGGGAAGTGCCGGTACAGCGCAGCTTCTGAGACACCCACTTTGGCCGCGAGTGCTGCTGTCGTGATTCGCTGACCAGGATGACTTTCCAGCATGCCAGCCAACGCTTGCAGGATTTCATCTTTGCGGTTGGCGCTGCGCACTGTATTCATGACGGATTATGGATCACGAATGAAACGTATTGATGCATCAATGATGGCCTGAATGGCCAAAACCACCTTCACCGCGTTCGCTCTGGTTAAAATCCAGCACCAGATTAAATTCAGCCTGCACCACCGGCATAAATACCAGCTGGGCAATCCTATCGCCTGGGGCAATGGTAAAACTGTCTGTGCCTCGATTCCAGGTCGATACCATCAGCTGCCCCTGATAATCTGAGTCAATCAGCCCGACCAAATTACCAAGCACAATACCGTGTTTGTGACCAAGCCCAGAGCGCGGCAAAATGGTAGCGCACAAGTTTGGATCGCCTATATGAATAGCAATGCCGGTTGGAATTAAAAAAGTTTCACCGGGCTTTAATTCCAGCGGGGCATCTAACAACGCCCGTAAATCCAAACCGGCAGAACCCGGAGTCGCATAAGCGGGTAGCGGATATTCAGTGCCGATGCGTGGGTCAAGAATTTTTAGTTCAATGTTTTTTTTCATTTTGATATTGCTCAACAATCAAAGTAATAAGGGCCTGCGCCAAGCTGATTTTATCTTGTAGTGGCAGTAGTTTTTCGAATTGACGACCATACACAGTGATCGCATTGTGTTCACTATTAAAGCCTTGCCCTGCTACGGATACATCGTTGGCGCATATTAAGTCTAAGTTTTTATTCAATAATTTTTGTTGCGCATAAAGTGCAACTTGCTCAGTTTCAGCAGCAAAGCCCACAGTAAAAGGTCGATGTGACGTTAAGGCGGCGACGCTTGCAATAATGTCCGGATTTTTTACCAGCTGCAGCGTGAGCTGATCTTTTTCAGCAGACTTTTTCAGTTTTTGCGCGGCAACTTCCGCCATTCGATAATCGGCAACCGCAGCACAGCCGATGAAAATATCGTGATTACTGGCAACAGATAACGCTGCCTGATGCATTTCCTGTGCGCTGGTGACATCAATTCGGTTGACGCCCGCAGGCGCAGCAAGTAGCACCGGCCCACTAATCAGTGTCACTTGCGCCCCTAATGCTGAGGCGGCTGCAGCTAAGGCATAACCCATTTTGCCAGAGCTATGGTTGCTGATATAACGCACCGGATCTATCGCTTCGCGCGTTGGGCCTGCCGTGATAGCAATCTTAATACCAATCAGCGGTTTAGGCAGAGGCTTGGAATGAGCTTGAAAAAAATCAGCCACCAGCTCTGCCAGTTGTATTGGCTCAAACATCCGCCCCATGCCGACGTCACCACAGGCTTGATCGCCAGCTGCTGGACCATGGATGTGAATATTTCGTGACTTTAAAGTTGCTAAATTATTTTGAGTAGCTATGTTCTTATACATCTGCTGATTCATGGCTGGCGCAACGGCCAAGGGCGCGTCGGCAGCCAAAATGCAAGTGGTCAGCAAATCGTTTGCCATGCCGTGCGCAATTCGGGCAATAACATCGGCGGATGCCGGAGCGACCAGAATAAAATCAGCCCAACGCGCCAGCTCAATATGGCCCATTGCTGCTTCTGCAGCCGGATCAAGCAGCGACAGACCAACGGGGTTGCCCGAAAGTGCCTGCAGAGTTAAAGGAGTAATAAATTCAGCCGCAGCGGGTGTCAGAATGACCCGCACATCGGCCCCACGTTCTTTTAAACGACGCACTAAGTCAGCTGATTTATAAGCTGCAATGCCGCCGCTAATACCTAGCAGTATATTTTTGCCCTGTAATGGCAGGGAAGGAGTCACAGATGTCATCGCGGGAAAACCCAGCCTGAAATAAGTGGCGATAAGATAGCATGAACTATACCTAAAATCATTGAAGATGCGGGGGGCTCTCGAAGGCGATCGCGGTCACCCCGTATCTTCAATGATGATGGATATAAAACTCAAGGATGAGAGTCATGAATATGAAACAATGGCCGGAAGCTGACAGGCCACGCGAGAAATTACTCGCGCGTGGTGCAACTGCCTTATCAGATTCCGAATTACTGGCGGTTTTTTTGGGCAATGGCATTGCCGGACTGGATGCGGTCTGTCTGGCGCGGGAATTATTAGGCGAATTTGGCAGTCTGAAACAACTGTTTGCGGCTAGCCGACAAAAGTTTTGTAGCTGCCGCGGATTGGGTTTAGCGAGATATGTCCGAACGCAGGCTGTATTAGAGCTATGTCGACGCAGCCTACACGAAGATTTACAACGCGAAACCGTGTTTACCGAACCCTCAATGGTAAAAAATTATCTGCAATACAGTATTGGCCTGGAACAGCGCGAAGTCTTTATGTTGTTGTATTTAGACAGCCAACATCGCTTGATTAAAGCAGAACCGCTTTTTTATGGCACAATTGACGCATCGCCAGTGTATCCGCGTATTGTAGTTCAAAGCGCTTTAGCGCATAATGCCGCCGCCGTTATTTTGGCTCACAATCATCCATCCGGAGTTGCTGAGCCGAGTCGCGCTGACCGCGCTATCACTGAACGTCTTTCTCAAGCCATGGCTTTAGTCGACATTAAGTTGTTAGATCACTTTGTGGTTGGCGATGCAGAGGTAATTTCCTTTGCTGAACGCGGCTGGCTTTAATTGATCTGTTAGGATCGCATGTATTATTTGCGCGAAACCAGACTAAAATAGCCTTGAGTTTCGCCTGCTGATCGTGTATAAATTGCGCCCTTTCAGAAATCCGGGGCATTCTTCTTGGCCGGAAGAGTGAAGATAGCTCGAGCTGATGTAATTTTTGGAGAAACACTGACATGTCTAGAGTATGCCAAATCACTGGTAAAGGTCCGATGGTAGGTAACCGTCGTTCACACGCCAACAATGCAACAAAGCGCCGTTTCCTGCCTAACCTGCAAAATCACCGTTTTTGGGTTGAAAGCGAAAACCGTTTCGTATCACTGCGTCTTACTACGCGCGCGATGCGTATCATCGATAAAAATGGTATCGATGCAGTTTTAGCTGACCTGCGCAAGCAAGGTCATAAGGTTTAAGGAATAGAAAATGCGCGATAAAATTCGTTTAGTTTCTACTGCTGGTACTGGTTTTTTTTATACAACTGATAAAAACAAACGTACTATGCCAGAAAAAATGGAAATCAAAAAATTCGATCCTAAAGTGCGTAAGCACGTGATTTTCAAAGAAGCGAAAATCAAGTAATCGAAAATAAAAAACCCGGCTTTTGCCGGGTTTTTTGTATGCTTAGCTGGTCAAAACTTCAAAACTTCAAAACTTCAAAACTTCAAAACTTCAAAACTTCAAAACTTCAAAACTTCAAAACTTCAAAACT
>JBBKWN010000100.1:0-32816 GCA_037968955.1 Rheinheimera sp.
CATTTTTTGTTCGCGGGCAATATTTTCAATGGTTTCATCAAGTTGTGGATCGGTAATTTGCAAACCCATCCGTTTCGCCATTTGCATTTGCAGGCTACCTAAAATGAGCCGCTCCATGGCTTGCGTCCGTAAAGCGCGATCGGAAGGCAAGGTTTGATTTTGACGGGCGGCGTTAGTTTTTACCCGTTGCACCATGTCGTTTACTTCACTTTCCAGTACCACGCCGTTGTTGACAACGGCCGCGACCGCATCCACTTTCACTTCGGCTGCCTGAGTGCTCAGTACGAAGCAGGTCGTTACGGCAACAGCAATCAACTTTTGTAACTTCATAAAATTCCACATTAATTATTTAATAAGTAAGGGCGACGGTAGCCAAAAAGACCACTTGATAACATATCTGACACATCAAATCCGGCTGAATCTCCGAAACCTTTTAACACAAATCGCAGCGCAATGCCGCTGTCTAATTTGACCGGATAAGCAAAATTATCAATTGCTTGTTCCAAGTTGGTTTCGATTTGTCGTCTAGCGACTAGGCGAATCGCCCAACAGCAAGATTCATATTGAAAACCGATATTGGCTTCAATCATTCGATCGTTATTGATATCGCGGTAGTAACTAGCGACAGCCTGCCATTTATCAGCGATGGGCATTGTGCCCAAAGCGCCCAGCTGAGTAATTTCGTTGCTTGAGACATCACGGCTATAGCGATGGTTCAACTGAAATACTTTTTTGTCGTCGGCCCGATAATCAAGCGAGACGTTACTTTTTACCATACGTTTAGTTTCTGAATCATATTGTACACCACCATTAAGAAACCAACGCTGCTGCCAATGCAGCAGCGTTTCGGCAGCAAAAATAGATTCGGTAGCAGCGATGGCCGGCGGTTGTCCCGGCACTATTTCAAACTCAGTTTTAGGGTCATCCAAAAACAAAATTTGACCCATACTAAAACGAAAACGTTCAGTATCCTGTTGATCATAGACCCGAGTCGTCCAGCCGAGGGTGAGCTGATTGGTATCGTTGATCCGATCAAGACCCGAATAGCGATTTTGCCGGAATAAACCGTAATAGTCGTCCTGTAATCTTGCGGTGTCGAACAACGCAATATTTCGCTGGTCACGATAAGGAATGTACAAATACTGGATTTGTGGCTCCAATGTTTGCAAGGCGTTACCACCAAACCAGTTACTGTCTCGCTCAAAGTGCAATTTGCCGTTCATGCTAAGTTTAGGCAGGGTGCGCTGTACCGACTCATCCAAGATGGCTGATGGCAGCTGAAAATTTTGCTGGTAATACGTCTGCATTAAACTGCCTTCAAATAACAACTCCAGTGCGGCGGTGTTATACGGCAATCGGAGCGTTGGTTGAAGGTGCAGGCGATCGGCACTTTTGACATTCTGACTGTCATTGGCAAAATGCGCATACTGACCTGACCACAAAAATTGCAAACCAGCACCTAAATCGATTGGTTTTGCTGAGCTGAGGTTGAGTTGCGGTAGCGCGGCGTAGGCTTTGGTGTAATTACCAAGTATTTCAAAACCTTGCAGTTGTAAGTCTGAGCGAACATGGTCGCCGTAATAGCTCAGGGTCGCCTGGCGATAAAGCTGCGTGTCACTTTGGCTATTAATATCTGAACCCAGTTCGGTCAGGTAACTATCGTCGCTGATATCCGTAAAATCGACCGTTGCGCGCCAATTATCGTTAAAGTCAGCTAAGTGGCTGATATGTGACAGATATCTAGTGCCGAAATCAGCAGATTTTTCCTGATCTTTGTTTAAATACTCTAAATACAAGCTGCCCTGATGCTGGCTCGTTAAATACCGGAATTCAGATTTTAGTTGTGTACCACGCTGGCTCATATACCGCGGCGTCAGCGTCGCATCGTAATTTTCCGCCAGATTCAGATAATAAGGAACCTCAATATCCAGCCCCAGTTTTTGGGAACTACCAATTTTAGGAAATAACACACCGGTTTTGCGTTTGTCGTTTACCGGATACGTCATATAAGGCAGGTACAAAACCGGGATATCTTTTATTTTGACCACCGAACCCCAAGCTTCACCCCAGCCATCGTTGGCGTTGATGCTGATTTTATCTGCTTCTAGGGCCCAGCCGTTGTCACCTTCCGGGCAGGTGCTGAAACTGGCGTTATGGAGCACGATGCCTTGATCTGAAGCTGACATTTCGCTGGCATAACCGCGGCCAGCCTGACTGATAAAACGGTATTCAGCATCACGCATGGTTACCGTATTCTCAGCAAGTTGCGCGCTGAAAGAGCTACTGCTGACTTTTAATGCCGAATTGTAATAGCTGATCCCGCCATCTGCCGACATACTTTGGTCAATTTTGCTTACTCTGGCCATTGGCGCTGTTAGTAAGGTATCGCGGTAAGTCAGCTGTAACGGGCCGGTGAATTCTGCGGTTTGGTTGTCGACCAACTCTGCTTTACTGGAATCAATGCGTAGCTGATCATCGTTTTTATTCAAGGTAGCCAGAATGGCTGGAATGTCGGCTTTGGGGTAACACAGCTGCACAGGGGCAGTGTCATCAGCCCATAATGAAGAAGAAGTGCCAGCGATTGTTAACAACAGCCATGGTTTTAATAAAGTTCGTTTCATCCAGCAGTCTCAGAGTTGGTGCCATGTTGCTTAAGCCGACCGCAAAAACAGCAGGGTGCTCATGATAAAGCAATTTTCTGTGCGTTGCTAATCAGATATAGTGCTGCCTTTGACTTTGCCGGAGCGAAAAGTGCCAGATCGGTTGACCCTTATTTGTAGTTTTTTGTCCTCTGTATGGCCAGAGCATCCTTATCAGTTGACGGCGATCAGTGGTGATGCCAGTTTTCGCCGTTATTTCCGGGTGCACTATCAGGGGCAAAATTATGTACTAATGGACTCGCCGCCTACGTTGGAAGATGGTCAACGTTTTGTGGCAGTGCAACAGGCAATGCAGTTAGCCGGGTTGCGCGTTCCAGCGCTGGTGCAGCATGATTTATCTGCCGGTTTATTATTGCTGGAAGATTTAGGCGATCAACTCCTCCTCGATTTGCTGACGCCAGAAACCGCGAGCGACTGGTATCGTCAGGCATTCTTTGCGCTGCGTCAGATCCGTACCATCCAAAGCACCAGTCAGGGCCCTTTACCGCAATTTGACCGAGCATTTTTATTGCGGGAAATGCAGTTGTTTATCGATTGGTTTGTCAATGTTCATCTGACTCTGAAGCTGACTGACGCGGAGATTTCGATTATTGCTCAGTTATTTGAATTTTTGGCCGACTCTGCGCTTGAGCAACCAATGGCGGGCATGCATCGTGATTATCACGCCCGAAATCTGATGGTGTTAGCTGATCAACAACTCGCCGTAATTGATTTTCAGGATATTGTGCTTGGTCCGGTCAGTTATGACGCCGTATCGCTACTGAAAGACTGTTATAAACGCTGGCCTGATAGTTTGGTTGCAGAACTACGCGATGAGTTTTTCCTGCAATTACAGCAAAATAATGTGCTCGATGCACAATGGGATAGGCAACGGTTTGCCAAAAGTTTTGATTTGATGGGCTTACAACGGCACATTAAAGTCTGTGGCATTTTCAGCAGGTTATATCACCGGGACGCCAAAGCCGGCTATCTAGCGGATTTACCGCGGGTGTTAAGTTATGTGGCAGATACTGCAGCGCAATATGGGGAATGCCGAGCTTTTTCGGAAATACTGCAACACAAGATTCAGCCACGTCTGCTAGAGGTTATAGCATGCGGGCAATGATTTTAGCCGCCGGTAGAGGCGAGCGGATGCGCCCGCTGACCGATCACTTACCAAAACCATTGCTTGCTATTGCAGGTAAATCCTTGATTGTGCACCATATCGAGGCGTTGGCGTCTGCAGGTGTGGTTGACATTGTTATCAACCACGCTTGGCTTGGGCATTTGATTGAACAACAACTGGGTGATGGAAACCAGTTTGGCGTGCGGATCCAATATTCTGCTGAGGGAGCGACCGGGTTAGAAACTGCCGGTGGGATTAAACAAGCTTTACCGATGTTGGGCACCGAGCCATTTATGGTGATTAATGGCGACGTATTGAGCGGCTATCCGCCTGCAACCTTGATAGCACAAGGTTTACCACAAACCGCGCTGGCTCATTTGGTCCTGGTGCCCAATCCTGTGCAGCATCCTATGGGTGATTTTGCTTTTGCAGGGCGCTCACCCTGGTTAGCCACCGCCGGCGACTTGCAATTCACCTTTAGCGGCATTGCTTTATATCATCCCGACTTTTTTGCCGAAGTGCCCCCAGGGCCGCAGAAGCTGGCGCCATTTTTACGTCAGGCCATGTCGCAGCAGCGAGTCAGCGGTGAGTTGTTTCACGGCTACTGGGCTGATATTGGCACACCAGAACGATTAGAACAGGCAGAGTTAGCCTTTGTCAGACAGCAGGATCCGCAGTTAAGGAGTCATCATGTGGGGTAAAATTCTGGGCGCCTTGTTTGGGATGGCATTGTTTAAGTGGCCAGGTCTGGTGTTAGGTCTGTTGATAGGTCATTGGTTTGACCGTAGTCTGCGCTCATCTTTTGAAAGTGCCGGCGGGTTTGGCGCGTTAAAGCACGACCAAGATGACGCTGAAGGGTTGTTTATGTACAGCACTTTTGCGGTGATGGGCCATTTAGCCAAAGCGGATGGTATTGTGACCGCCGCCCATATTGATAAAGCCAGCACTTTTATGCAACAGCTAGGGCTGGATGCGGCACAACAGCAGGAGGCTCAGCTGGCTTTTCGAGAAGGCAAAGCGAGCGACTTTCCATTACAACAACAGTTAGCCCAATTAAAGCAGCGTTACCGCTGGCGGCCAGATTTGCTGCAGATGTTTTTGGAAATCCAAATTAGTGTGGCGTATATCGATGCAAAATTAAGTACGGTTGAGGCCAAATTACTGCAGCAAGTGGCTGCGGCATTGTCAATTTCGGCGACGCGATTGCAATACTTATTAGGACGATTTGAAGCTGAAGCGCGGTTTTCTAAACGCCCGAAACAGCCAAAACCGAAAAGTTCGACGGTGCAAGATGCTTATCAGTTGCTTGGGATTGCGCCAGATTGTTCCAAAGCTGAGCTGAAAAAAGCTTATAAAAAGCAAATGGCACAGCATCATCCAGATAAACTGATGTCACAAGGTTTACCCAAAGAAATGATGGAGCTGGCTAAGCGAAAAACGCAAGATATTCAAGCCGCATACGAACTTATCAGCCAACATCGTCAAGACTAAAGTTGTCTCGCTAAGCTTTGTGGTAGAACATAAAATAGACTGCGCCCAATAGACAAATTTCCGCATACAGGTAATTTAGTTTAAAGGGCTCTTTCATATGGCTCTTTCATATACAGTAGCGCAAATGGAATCAATACACTGAGGGTAATGACTTCCTGCAGTATTTTTAGCTGCGCCAGTGAAAACACCTTGGCCCTAATCCGGTTCGCCGGCACCATCAGCATATATTCAAAAAACGTAATGCCCCATGACACGAAGACTGCCAGGAGCATTGCCGAACCTTTTAAATGTTTCAAATGGCCATACCAAGCAAACGTCATAAAGATATGACTAAGTACTAATAAGATAGTGCGAAGTGTTGGGCTAATTTGTGGCATCACATTCTCCGGAAAACTGATCCGTTATCATCACTGACGACTGTTTGTTATTGCAGGATATTTCTGCAGCATTCAACTCGACAATAAGGCTTTTGTTGAAATCAGAGGTTTTATTTGCAAGGCGCTGAATGCTTGGCCGGATGGCCTGCAGCAACATCGGTCTAGATCGCCACTGGGATTTACCAGTCGAGGGCGCGGTGGATCAAAGGACGATAGCTGGGCATTGGTGTAAAGCGTGAACCTGCTTTGAAGATGTCGCCTTGTTGGTGTCAAAAGTGTTGGTTGAACGGTATCATCAGTGCCAACCCGTCTTAATGCGATGATCTCTTAACGGCATGAATTGAGCAGATGTCGAGGACGTTATTGGCTCCCATACACGCCGACATTGGGTAAACATTGCGACAAACCTGGAACCAAGCAAACCATCGAAGTTTTGAGAGTGGTAGGTTGATGCACAGCAGGTTGCCGCTGCCGGTCACATAGATTTGAAACAACCTATCCAGCCATCAGAACCAATGGCTTGAAACGATTTGGCCAACACAAATAATCAAGTGAATAGTGCAGACCGGTGGGTTAAAAACCGAGATAACTTAGCCAGCCATACACTTCATTAAATACCCATTGCTGGTTTTGCGGCTGGTCAAACGATCCGGGCAACAGTCGTTGGCGGTAAATTTCTTTGATATGTTTTCGTACCAGTTGCAGGCGAAGTTGACTGCTGGCCATCACAAATGGATTGTCTTGTTGTTGCTGTAGATCTAATGTTGGAACTTTATGCTTCGCCAGAGCCAATGAAACCGCCTGATTCAGCGCTTTGTCGGGCAGGTAGGCACTCAGTAAAATCAACCCTTCGGGTGGTTTGAGCTGTCCGCTTTGGTATAGCTGATTAATGAATGCGCCGCTGCTACCTTGTGCGATTACGATAATACTTCCTGGGTTGTTTTCGGCACTTTTCATTACTGCCTGTAAGCGTTGTAGCAACTCAGTCTGATAGGTCAGCAGTATTTCACCGTTGGTTTCGGTCAGTGGCTCTGGCACCATCATCGCCATCGTATTCCAGCCATAATCAACGAGTTGCTGCCGAAGTAGGTTGATCATTCTGGGGCTGGCAGGGTGCTGCGACCAATCTGGCACCAGGATCACCGTGCCTTTGGTGAATGCGGTCATCGCGGGTTTCTCCAGCACCGTAAAGGACACTTCCCCTGCTTGTAGTGGTTTTATCTGGCTAACATCGATTTGATTTTGTAAATCCGCGGCAATGGCACTTTCAGCACTTTCGATGATAGTTTCAGCATGACTAGCCGGCGCCAGCAATAGCAACAGTAGTAACCCAGCGATAGTGGTACTTCGTAGCAACGTGAGCATATGAATGACTGGCGTGAGAAGGTATAAGCACAGTATCGGCGACAGAGCGGGAAACTTAAATAGCACGTCGAGGATAAAAAAAGGCCCAACAAAAGTTGAGCCTTGTAAACATCAAGCGATGGCTATTGTCGCCATGCTGATTTAATCATTACCGAGTCACAACTTTTTTCACAGACGCAGTAACATTTGCTTCGATACGACGGTTAACCGCATGTGCAGCCGCTGTGTTACCAGCAGCGCGAGGTTTGGTTACGCCGTAACCAACCGCTTGTACACGTGAGCGGTCGATGTTGTATTGTGTGACTAATACATCTGCAACCGCATTGGCACGACGTTGTGACAGTGCCATGTTGTATGCTGGTGTGCCAACATTTGACGCGTGGCCAGAGACTTCAACATCGGTATTTGGGAAACGTTTTAAGAAGTTTGCCAGTTTTTCGATGTCTGCATGATACTCCGGTTTCACGACTGCTGAATCGTTCGCGAATTGTGCGTTTAAATCAATTCGAACTGAAGTTTCAGTGAAAATTGAACAGCCAACGCTATCAACTTTATCCGTGATAGGTGTGTTTGCACACTGATCTTTGTCATCCGTCACGCCGTCTTGATCGGCATCACCAATCACTGGCGCTGGTGCAGGAGCTGGTTGTGGAGCTGGTGTTGGTGCAGCTTGTGGTGCTGAACCGAATACATAGCTTAAACCGATTTTGAAGCCGGCATCAGCAAAATTCTGGCTGATACCTTGGTAACGGTTGGCTTCGGCAAAAACGGCGAAGTTCTCAGTCGCGAAGAAGTTTGCACCGATACCAACGTTTGCTGCAGACGCTGAACGACCTGTGGTGAAGTTTTTTACGCCACCTAAAACATAAACTGGCAGGCTGTCAATGTGGTACATCAGATCGATACCAGCACGATTACCTTTAACATCATAACCTTGAACAGCTTTGTCCAGATCTTGACGGGCGAATTCAGCACGGATTGCCCAGTCTTTACTGATGCGGTAACCGATGTTCAGACCACGGCCATTGCCGTTGTCAACATTTTGCCAATCGGCAGAGCGCGCTTTGTCGCTGTCAGGAGTGTAGTATTCGTAGAAAATTGAACCAAAAACCCGATCTTGTAAATCTGCAGCTGTCGGAGCAGCAGCAGCAACAAAAGACATCAGGGGTAATGCAGCCAAAACGGCCAGTGCGCTAGTATTAAGTTTCATCCATCTCTCCTTTAGGGGTTTTTCCAACTCGCTAATTTTATTTGATTTGCCGTTATTAAACAAACATTGGTTAAATTTAATTCAGATTTTCTGAATATTTTATGCGCGAGCAGCGTCATCTTAGCAGCTATAACTGAATCGACGGTTAATTGATTCAATTAACCGCTAAAATGGGCTTGGCGCCGAGAATTCTAGCCAGCGGCTATCTGCTGGGTGGTGCAGTGCTAAAAACTCAGCGTGCAGTTGTAAGCGTTCTGCAGCAGCCAGTCCGGCCGCTGAAGCGTAAAATTTGTCACCTAAAATTGGGTGTCCTAGCCATTGCATATGCACCCGTAACTGATGCGAACGCCCCGTCACCGGAATTAATCTCACTCTGCTGCTGCTGTTGTGAGTGACAGATAACAATTCAAAATGGGTCAGGGCTTTTTTGCCACGGCTAAAACAAACCATCTGTTTGGGACGATTTGGCCAATCGCAAATAAGTGGCAGTTCGACACTGCCTTGCACCGCAGTTACCACGCCTTCGAGCCTGGCAATATAGTGCTTGGCGGGTTGGCGCAATTCGAACTGACGGTTCAGATGCCGCTGACTGTCGAGGCTAAGTGCCATCACCACCAGACCCGAAGTTGCCATATCAAGCCGGTGTACAATGCGTGCAGTTGGAAACACCCGCTGCACTCTGCGCTCCAGACAATCTTGATGCTCGGCCGCTTTACCTGGCACCGTTAATAAGCCACTTGGCTTATTCAGTACCAGCAGATGGTTGTCTTGGTAGATGATGTCGAGGTATGGCGATAGTGGTGGCTGATAGTGAATTAACAAAATGCCCTCCCAGCTGACCGGCGGTGATGCCGGTCAGTGGCGCATAGCGTATGTTTCATGGACCCAATACGCATCACAATTGACTAATCATGACTGGCTACAATCACCCGAATGGCATCAAATTTCAGCCGTGCTTTGCTGATGTAGTCCGTCAGCTGTGTTTGCATTGATTGCAAATGGGCAATTTCTTCTGGCCGCACCGAGGGGTTTATTTTAGCAAGTGCCTGCAACCGCTCAATTTGTGCGGTCAGCGCCTGCTGCATTTTCTGCTGGGCGAGTTTTTGGATCTCAGCGAGTTCAGTGGTCGCATAGGCTTCTGCTTTGGCAATCAGTGGGTGAATGGTGGTTTGCAAGGCACCGACTAATTTTGTGGCGGTTTGGCGGCCAACGGGTTTGAGCTGGCGATTAAAGTTATCAAACGGCACATTCGGCGCGAGGTTTTTGCCCGTTTTCTCCAGTAATAATCGGATAGGAGTGGGCGGTAGATAACGGCCAAGTTGCAATTCTGGCGGTGCACTGGCTTCAGCGACATAAATAAACTCGACGAAGAACGTGCCAACCGGCAGCTGTTTATTGAACATCACCGCAGCAGAGCTATTGCCCATACTGTCGTTGGTGACGATATCGAGCGTGCCTTGCACCATCGGATGGTCCCAGCTTAAAAATTGGATATCCTCTTGCGCCAGAGCCGTTTGCCGGTCAAAGGTCACCGTAATACCATCTTCGTCCAGGCCTGGATAATGGCCTTGTGTCTGTTCTGACGGCGTTAAAACAATACTGGTGTCACTGCGATCATCCTGATTAATTCCCAGAATGTCCCAGGCTTTAATCATGTAGAGCGGCAGCACTGTATCGTCGTCCTGGGCGGCAATTTGCGAGGCGATAGACGCTGCATGACCACGGCCAGCGGAATTCATTTCTAGCAGTTTATCGCGGCCTTGTTCCAGTTTGGTTTTCAGCTCAAGGTTAAGTGCTTGGGTCTCGTGCAGCAATGTCGCGACAGCATCGGCATCTGGCTGGTTGGCCGCCAGTTGTGCCAACAACGGTTGTTGTAATTGCTCAAATACAGCACGGCCGGTCTGACTGGTAAATTGAAAAGCCTGTAAACCTTCGTGATACCAATCGACCAAAATTTGCTGTGGATGATTTTTAAAATAGGGCAGATAGATTTGAATATCATGCTGTTGGCCAATCCGATCCAACCGGCCGATGCGCTGTTCCAGTAAGTCTGGATTTAATGGTAAATCAAATAACACCAATTGATGGGCGAACTGGAAGTTGCGGCCTTCACTGCCGATTTCAGAGCAAATAAGCGCCTGCGCAGCATTATCGTCTTGCGCAAAATAAGCGGCTGCTTTATCACGTTCGACAATGCTCATGCCTTCATGGAACACCGCGGCGCGGATACCTTCCTTCACTCGCAGCGCTTCTTCGAGCGCAATTGCCGTGTCAGCATGGGCACAAATAATTAAGAATTTTTTGTATTTGTTGGCTTTGATCCGGTCAATGATCAGTCCTACCCTTGGGTCGAATTGCCACCAGCTACTTTTGTTACCTTCAAACTCCTGAAAAATTCGCTCCGGAAATAACTGCGCCCGAGCTTTTTGCGCGTCGGTCTGGCTACTATTAAACGCCTGTTGCACCTTGATCGCGTTTTGATATTGCTCAGGTAGCTCCAATGGCAATAAATGTGGTTGACGCTTCGGGAAACCAGCAATTGCAGCGCGGCTGTTACGAAACAGAATTCGGCCGGTGCCATGGCGATCTAACAGCTGGCTGAGCACCGACTGTTCTGCGGCCTGGCGTTCAGGGCTATCTTCACTTTGTTGTAGTAACTGCAGTTCTTTGGATAAATCAGTTTCGGCGATTTTTTGCTGTAACGTGACCGCAGTGGTTGCGGAAATAGCCGGCGCGTCCGTGACTTCTCTTGCCAGGTCGGCAATAGTTTTGTAATGCAGCTCTTCGGTTAAAAAAGTTTGATAGTCGTAAAAACGATTTGGGTCTAACAACCGCAATCTGGCGAAATGACTTTCGTGACCAAGTTGGTCTGGCGTTGCGGTCAGCAAAATAACGCCCGGTGTGTCCTGGGCTAAGGCTTCAATGCGCTGGTATTCGGTACTTGGATTGTCTTGGCTCCAATGCAAATGATGTGCTTCGTCGACCACCAATAAATCCCAATGCGCTTCGGTAGCCGCTTCGTGCCAGCTTTTTTTACGGCTGAAAAATTCCAGTGTCGTCAGAACAAGCTGTTCTGATTCAAACGGGTTGCCACCATCGGCTTTGGCTTCGGTGCAACGCTCTTCATCAAAAATGGCAAAACGTAAATTAAAACGGCGTAACATTTCGACCAGCCACTGATGCATCAGTGACTCTGGCACGACGACTAATACCCGTTGTGCTAACCCGGCAATCAGCTGCTGATGAATGATGAGACCTGCTTCAATGGTTTTACCTAAACCCACTTCGTCAGACAGCAGCACGCGTGGCGCGTGGCGCTTCGCGACTTCGTCAGCGATGTACAGCTGATGCGGAATGAGGCTAACCCGTCCACCGCCCAAACCCCGCATCGGGTTTTGTTGTTGTTGGTGAATATGCTGCCAGCTGTGATAGCGCAGGGTAAACCACTCAAAACGGTCGATTTGACCGGCGAATAAGCGGTCTTGTGGTTGATTAAAGCTAATAAAATGGTCAAGAAAGGTTTCACGCAAGCTGACGGCTTCGCCATCGTCCGTACGATGACCGTGGTAAATTAAGGTCTGATTTTTTTCTTCGATGGTCGCTACGACCAAGCTGAACTCGTCGGCGCTTTTGATGGTATCGCCCGGATTAAATTGCACACGGGTCAAGGGCGCTTCGGCAATGGCGTACAGCCGGGTTTCGCCGCTGGCCGGGAACAGTAGAGTCAGCATGCGGCCTTCAATGCCAACCACGGTACCCAAGCCTAATTCAGACTCTGAGTCGCTGATCCAACGTTGCCCTAGTGCAAATTTCATCATATTTTTTACCACTCCGAAAAAGGGGCTGCATGGTACTAAGATTCGTCACAAACTGCATCCGAATGCTGCGGTTTTTTTGCAATGGATGAAAAACTGTCATGTGAATGTCATCCGCAAACGCGATTCTTGCTCTACATTAAAAAGAAAAGCGAATGCATAAAGGCCGACTGACCTTTGTTTAGTGCAATTTCGCTTTACTCACGCTAAGGAGCTGCAGATGGCGCGAAAAAAAAGTAAAGAGAAAAAAATCTACGTCCTTGATACTAACATTCTGCTACATGAACCTTTTGCCTTCTTAAACTTCCAGGAACATGACGTGGTCATTCCAATGACCGTGCTAGAAGAATTAGACCATATTAAAGATAAATACAAAGATGTGAGTCGGGAAGCTCGGGTGGCAATCCGCGCTTTGGAGGATGTATTAAAGGACGCTAGCCCTGATCAGATGTTACAGGGGGTGGCACTGCCTAGGCCAACCGACCTCAGTGAAAGTGGCCATTTGTTTATTGTCAATGACCATCATTTGTCCGATCAAATTCCGGGTTTACCTGGTGGTGAAAATGACCACCTCATTATCAATACCGCGTTGTTTTTACAGCGAGAAAAAGCACCCGTTAAAGTTATTTTGGTAACGAAAGATATCAATATGCGGTTAAAGGCTAAAGGTGCAGGCTTAAAATTGGTGGAGGATTACCGCACCGATCAGCTGATCGACGATGTGCGCTTTTTATACAAAGGCTATTTCAAATTTAGCGGCGACTTTTGGAGCCAGATTAAAGATTGTCGCAGTGTCAACGAAGGGCGTGAGACTTATCACTATATACCAAGGGCGGTGTTGCCAAGTCCGTTTATTAACGAATATCTGGTTGATGAGTACGAAACTTTCGCCGGTCGGGTCGTCAGCATCAATGACCATGAGATTAAAGTACTGGATTTAGGTTTTGAACGGTTAATGCATAAAAAAGCCTGGGGCGTATCGCCAAAAAACATTTATCAGGGGATGGCGCTCAATGCTCTGCTCGACCCAGAGATGGATTTAGTGATCCTGACCGGGCCTGCCGGTTGCGGTAAAACTTTGTTGGCGCTGGCGGCCGCATTGGAAATGGTGATAGAGCGAGGTTTATACGATAAGGTGATTGTGACCCGCAATACCCCGGAAATTGCCGAATCAATTGGCTTTTTGCCCGGCACTGAAGAAGAAAAAATGGCGCCTTGGCTGGCGGCGATCACCGATTCACTGGAAGTTTTACATAAAAGCGATGAACACCCACATGCCAGTGTCAATTACATCATGGACAAAGCCAATATTCAGTTTAAGTCGGTCAACTTTATGCGTGGGCGTAGCATTCAAAATGCCATTGTCATTTTAGACGAATGCCAGAATTTAACGGCGGCACAGCTTAAAACCATCATTACCCGTTGTGGTGAAGGCACCAAACTGATTTGTTCGGGTAATTTGTCACAAATTGACAGTAACTATTTGACGGCGGTCACATCAGGCCTGACTTATATTGTTGAGCGCTTTAAAAACTTTGAGGGGAGTACCACCATCAACCTCAATGGAGTCGTGCGCAGTAGGCTGGCGTCTTTCGCGGAGGCCAATTTGTAAACAGGTTGACTTGATGGGCTGATCGGTTACGCTATTCAGCCCTATCGCATCGAGGAAGTGGACGCCTGGTGAAAGTGTTTTCATGGTCTGGTTTGGTCTTTGTACTATCCATCAGCTTTATTTGGAGTTGTGGTTATTGGTTATTGCTACAAAGTGGCTCTTGGCAGTTGCAACAGCAAAAAACAGAACTTACACAACAGCTTGATAAAGCAGAAATTTTGCTGCAGAACTGGCAGCAAGGTTATCAATTACACCTGGCTTATTTGGCCACTGAATTACAGCAAGCACAGCAACTACCGCCGGCGGGTGTCGAGTCGGCATTGATTGATCCACTGCAACAGCTGGACGAACAAATCCACCGTGTATTGTGGCCGGATCCACTACTCGCTTACGCTGTCTTAGACACTCAAGGTCGTGTACTACGGTTTAGCTCGGCTGATGCCAGTCATTATTTTAGTCAAACCAATTTTCAATCGGCAGACTTGGCTACTTTTTTGCCGCCGCTGGTGCTTAGAGACCAGTGGATTCTGCCATTGCAGGTCGTGCAGCAACAGCAACAGCTGGTGATGTGGTTTGATGCCAGTGAGCTGCAACAACAATTGCAACGTTTAATGGCTTCACCATTGCAGGCGACCGAAATTCTACTGCTGTCAAAAAATGCCGAACTGCTGTCCAGAAGTCGTTTTCAAAAGTCGTTATTACCCAGATTGAGCCTGGATACCCAGGACCCACTGCAAGCACTGCGAATTTACGCCAAACGGCCCCCAGAGAATTTGCTGCGCAGTCATCAGCATTATCAGGATGCCGGGGCGTGGCCGTTGACGAGCTTGATGAATGAAATATCACAAGGCGGCAGCGGGTTTATCGCCAGTCACTACCTTAATTATCTAGGCCGGCAAACGTTAGCCAGCTACCGACAGTTACCAGACTGGCAACTCTATTTGGTTGTTGAACGGGATGCTGGCTCGATGCTTGACGAACTTGCTCGCATTAAAGAGCGTCTGCTGGCGGCCTTAACTGGTTTGACGGTGTTGTTATCAGTAGTGTTTTATTTGCTAGTCCGTCGGCTACGACAAACAGCCATTGCCGAAGGCACAGTAGAAATAGCGACTGATGAAGCATTATTGGCAGAATGGGTTGAACCGGAGGCTGAAGGTTTCGAGCCACCGGTACTCGGAACGCTTGATCTCGAGCATGATGTGTCTGGTGCTGACAAGGCGGATGAAGCACGTGTTGAGCCTCATCTGGCCGCTGCTACATTGGTCGTCGAAGCACCGCCAGTGGCCAGTTGGCCGGCGGCGACAGCCTTGTTACAAGCCTGGTTACAACAGCCGCATTTAGATCCTAAACTGGCTGATATTAGTCGCAATTGGTTACAACAAGTCAATCCAGACGTTGCGGATGAAATTTGGTGCTGTGACATGATGCTGGATATGGCTGCGCTTCTGTCGCAACGACACCAGGGCGATGCAAAGCTGAATTATATCTTAGAGCCCAGCACTGACTTCCCTCAAGTATTACAGCTGCAAAAACAGCGCCTATTTCCTCTTCTACAAAACCTACTCAGCCAGGCGGAGCTGCGCGTTGGCAGTGGCAATTTATTAGTGCGGCTGATGCTGGCTGAAACCCATCAGTTGCGGTTTGAAATTGTTGATCAAGCGCAGAGTCTGAGCGATTTGCAATGGCTGCTGATGCTTGATCCCACAGGTGACGAGCAGGGCCCGACCGCTGTGGCCTACCGGCAAATTCAACAACAATTAGTAACATTAAATGCTCATTTGTCGGCGCGGGCGGAGTTGGCTGTCGGCAACAAAATGGTGCTGATTGTCCCTTGTCAGGTGCCGGTTCAACCTAAGGCAAAACCAGTTGTAGTGCTTGGCGGCAGTGCCATGTTGTTATGTCCACCGGGTGACACACAGCAGTTATACCGCCGCCTATTGAAACAAGCCGGTCTGGATTTATTACCAATGGATGATTCCAGTCAACTCGTGCAATGGTGTGAAAGTTCGCCCCAAGAACTTAGTAAGATGTTAATCGATGAAGACTTTGTTAAGGCTGATCTGACACTGGCTGGTAAAATTGCGGCGGTCGTGCGACGTTATTTTCCAGATGTTCAAGTGTTATTGGCCGTGCGTCAACCACAACAATGGCTGGAATTCGCCTTGCGCGAGCAGTTGTTTTTGTTAGCTAAACCATTGACGCCGGTGTTATTGACCCAGACATTTCAGAGCAATAAAGCAGGCATTACCGTGGCGGTTGAGGCAACGGTTTGGCTCTATCAACCAGACCCGTTGCAGTATTGGTGGGTAGAACAACAGCTGCTGAGTCTCCATTACCAAGTGCAGAGCCTGACGTTAACGGCGACTTTACCTGGTGATTTAGCACAGGATTATTACTGTTTACCTTGGTCGCATTATGAACAGCTTCGCCAGCTGGGCAGGGTGCCAAAGTTTGTTTTATGGTGCCTGGAATCAGCAGCCGCGCCAGTACCCGCACCCGAAGAGCGCCAGCATGTGTTGTGGGCACTGGCGGATGGCAGCGCGGCACTTAGCCGGCATTTATATCAAATTAAATTACAACAGCAAGGTCCGAATAAGGAAATAAACGATGAATCCACTTTTTAATGAATATAAAAGATCACAGCTGCGCACTTTACTTGTGGTGCTGTGTTTAGCATTTGCTGCCGCAGTGATTGACTATTTTATTGCATTAAATCAACGTATTGCACAGCAGCAAACCTTGTTAAACTCTGCGGTGGAGGATTTGGAACATCAGCTAAGTCCATTGTTACATTTGCTGAAGGTATTAAAAGCGGATGCCCAATTGAGTTTATTGGCAGAGCAAACCATCGATGCATCCACGCCACTTGCCGGTGTTCAGTGGTCGGTTGACGCTGAGCATCCCGAAGCGACATTGAGTGATGCTGAAGTGGCAATGCTGCAGCAGCTGTACCCGAAGCTACAACACAGTCAACGTAGCACTTTAGCTATCCGCCAGTTTAATTATGTCTCAAATAATGGCGTGTGGTTTTCAACCACTGAAGGGCGTACTGCCGCGCTGGAATTACAATCAGAAGTCTATTGGCAACAAAAAAAACAACAACACAAGTTAGGCTTACCTGATATCCGTCTGCACAAAGTTGATGCTGGCGAATCGAGGTTTTTGCTGGTGATCCCGTTGCAGAATAAAGAACAACATGTTGGAGAGTTACTGCTGGAAATTGATTTAGCCAATATGCTGAAATTGGTAGCAACAGCGCAACTAGGCGCACGTGTGATGCTGATGGATGATGTCGGGCAGCCGTTATTGACTGTCGAGAAGTTGCAGGTGGTGGCGAGCGCGTCAAAGGATTTGGTGCATCATAGTGATAATCTAAAAACATTGGAGCAGTTGCAGCTTACTTTACATCTGGAACCGATGCATATCGCTTCGGTCAGCCGAGAGCTGCTGAATTTTATCGGACATATGCTGCTCTATTTGGTGACGCTACTGCTGTTGTCTTTTTATCATCGCCGTCGCTTTAAAGTGAAAGTGTTGTCGCCGTTTCACCGGCTGTTGGTGCATATCGATAGGTTACGACGTGGTGATCCGCAGGGTGTGCGCAGTATTCCAGCCGATTGGGTCCAAGTATTTCATCAGGTCGAACAAATTCGAACCACGAGTGAAGAGCATCAGAACAATCGATGAGTAAATTGTCGGTTGTTTAGATAAGTTTGATATTTTTGTGCAAGGGAACCTACTTTGGTTGGCGCAGGTCCTGTCGGGTCAATCACCAGATAGGTCAGCCCTTGCAAAGTGACGGTAAGCTCATGTTCTAGCGGCGGAATTTGCGCCGCCACCACAGCGTGATCCGGGAAGTACAGCACACCAATACTGATTTTTGGGAAAATATTCTGCAAGACCGCAGCAAACAATACTGCTTTGCTGTCGCAATCGCCCGCGTGTTCCACGAGTAACTTCAACGGCGGTGAATAACCACTGCCGGCAGAAGCTTGACGATCGGACAAATCCTGATAAGGGATTTGCTGCACCCATTCATTTATTTTGCCGGAAATTTGCCGGATATTGTTGTTGCCATACAAATCGACAAATGCGGTTGACACCGGCTGTAATGCAACACGACTTTGTTGCATTACTCGCACATGATCGGGAATGACAAACTTCTCGCCCGTCGGGCTGTTCATGAGATAGTAGAAATCACGCTTCAGGTAGCTTTGATAGGCTTGTTTTTGTACCTTTTGCAGCTGTTGCTGCATGGTTTCGACTTTGCTGGCATCGTTGCCATTGACGGTGATCCGCAGCGGTAGATTTTTGGGTGATATATGCACCCGAACGCCCGGTTGCTGCATCTTCACAGCTGTAACTAACACTTGATGGCGGATATGCTGATCGGCAAGTTCGGTTGAATAGCGCCGGTTACTGCCGGATTGCGCTTTGATTTGTGCGTTATCCAGCATAAAACTTAGCTCCGGCTCCGGCGGCCATTGATAACGAAACTCGGTGGTTGTTTCCGTACTCGTTTTCTGTAAATCAATGGCGGCAACTACAGTTGATGACCAGATTAAGCTATTCAGTACAAAGAAAATTTTCAGCACTTGGTCGGATCCGTCGGATTAGATAAACACAGCTTAATGCTAAAAAGCTGAAAACTCCAAGGCTACCGCCCGATTCTTCGCGCACGACAACTTCGACGTACTCGTCACGGCGTTGATCTTCTAATGGTAGGCGGTCTAAGGTGTTGTTGTCATAACCGGAAATTTCCGCCAGCAAATAGCCTGATGTGGCATCAACGAGCTCGATCCGCAATTTATAATAGCCGGTACGTAGCTGATTTAAATCGGTTTCTATGGCAAACCAATCCTGATTACTTTGACCATAAAGGGTAAATACAGAACTGGTGTGGATCACAGATGCGAGTCCAGAGCTATCAATCAGGCTGTATACCGCATAGACCGGTTGTTTGCTGTAATCAGAATGCGCATCGAACTTGACGTAAAGTTGTGAATAAAAGCCATTGTGATTGCTGTCATAACGCATTGTTAAATCGATGGTGTGAAACCAAGCGCTACTTTGAAACGCCTGGCTGACTGCCAGCGAGCGATTGACGGTAATATTTGGCTGTACTTTGGCGGTGCTCGCCACGTCGCTGGCAAGGTTGTGTGATTCTTTTGTGGGTTGTGGAGTGGCCGGTGTTTCAGCTGCAAGCACTGAGGTCGTGGTCAATACAACAAAAATTAACGCTAAGATCTGGGTTTTCATGGGCAGTGCTCCTGAAGCTTTGGTATCATCCTCGCTGGTTGTGGCTGAATAGCTCCTGAATTTTTGGCTGGGTTAGCGGACCCTTTTTCTACTTACAACATACCGGTGATCACCGGTTTCTGGATGAGCAATGCGGATCTCGAAAACTATTGTCGTCAACGAGCAAGCACTTGCAATTGATGTGTTGTGTGCTGCACTGCCCGAATTATCAAAAGCACGGCTCAAAGATGCGATGAACAAAGGCGCCCTTAGCTGGCAGCGTGGTAAACATTTTAAGCGGTTACGCCGCGCCCAAAGCCCAGTGCTGCCCGGTGAACAACTGCATTTAAGTTACGACAGTGATTTACTGCAACGAACCTGTGACGCACCAGTATTGGTGGCAGATGAAGGTAGCTTTAGTGTCTGGTTTAAACCTTCCGGCATGTTGTCGCAGGGGAATGAATGGGGCGACCATTTGAGTTTGCTGCGAATTGTTGAATTGCACAGCAACAGCAAAAGGCCGGTTTTTTTATTACATCGGCTCGATCGCGAAGCCAGTGGCTTAATGGTGTTGGCACATCAACAAAAAACCGCCGCTGAACTGAGCCTGCTAATGCAACAGCATCAAATCAATAAGAAATATCAGGTGTTGGTACTGGGCAAGCTTGAACCGTCGTTGCTAGCTGTAGGGCAAATTAATGCAGCGTTGGATGGCAAGGCCTGTGAAACTAGATTTAGTCTGGTACCGGGCTGGTCAGAGCCTGCGACCACGTTATTAGATATCACATTGATTAGTGGGCGAAAACATCAAATCCGTCGCCATTTTGCTGACATCGGTCACCCGGTGATGGGTGATCCACGGTATGGCACGCAAAATCAGGACCCTGCAGGTTTGGGCCTGCAGGCAGTAGAGCTGAGTTTTGCCTTGGGCAATGGACGGCGAAAATACCACTATCAGTTGCCGCTCGCACTTCGCCGATACACCCAGAACTAACAGCATCGTCGCCGTACTCGCCAATTGATAACGCTCTGGCCGCCGATGGATAGCACCGACGCTTGTACGGCGGTGTTAATCCTGCGGTTTGGCCAGCGGCAGATCGTTACAACTTAAACTAATTAAGCCCAGACGCAGTGCGTTGTTAATGTCGGCTCTGACATTTTCAGTTTGCCAGCTGCACGGGTTTGGTTGTGAACATTGGAGTTTAACACGGTATAAATGCTGCGCTTTTTGTTGTTGACTGGCCAGTTGCCAGCTTAGCCAAATGAGTTCACGCAGACCGGCCAGATCTGCAGGTTGCCAATATTCACCCAATAATGGTTGCAGCGGTGCGGTGAAACTATACAACGTTGGGTGGGTTGGCAGCTGCGCTCTCTGTTGTAATAGTAGGTAATTGAGTTTTTGTTCAACTTCGGCAAAACCAGTGGCTGGACAGCGCCAAATCAGCCACATCGCATCGGTATGTACGGCATAACCGACTAAATGTTCGGCGGGCAAAGTGCTGATGAGTTGCTGCATGGCGTTTCGGAGTATTTGCTCGCCAAATAAAAATTTAAACTGTTGCGGTTGTGCCAGCTGAATACATTGCAGCATCAAAGGTTCTGCTTTTTGATACTCGCGCTGCAATTTGCGGCTAAATTCGGTCCAGCTGGTGGCCTGTGGCAACTGCATGGACTCTTGCAAATTGTCGTCGGTGTTGCGGTGGCGTTGTCGAAACCACCAGAGGAGGCACAGCGCACCGACAAGGCTTAGTGCCAATAGAGCCCAGCGATACCATAGCAGCTGTTGTTGTAGCGCCTTGAGCTGCTGTTGTTGTTGCTGTAATTGCAAACCGTTGTTGAGTATATCCAAGTTGTATTTTTGTTGGTTTTGCAGCAGCGTGGTTTGTAATGCGGTGACTTTTTCGCTTGCGTCAAACGCGGCTTGCCATTGTAGCTTCGCGGCGTGTAAGTGAGCTGCCATTTGCCAATAACGTTGTTGTAAAAAATCAGCTGAGTCGGCCAGTAATGCCGCCGCCGGCATCGCGGCGAGAGCCGCCTCAACATCCTTTTGTTGCAGGGCAACATCGACAATCGCCAGGCTGATTTCCAGCTGTTGCCCTGGATGTTCCAGCTGGTTAAATAGCTGCAAAGATTTATTCAACTGTTGACGAGCCTGCGGTAACAACTGCTGCTGCATCGACCACTGTGCCTGTCCGTAGTACACCAGCGCAATTAAATGCCCATCTTGCGAATCGGTGGCGAGCAGCAAGGCTTTTTCTAGGATCTGGGCCGCCGTGTCGGGATCTGCCATTTGCAAATAGGTTTCCGCCTGATTCAGCCATACATTCAGTCGCAGGCTGCTGTCGGTTGGTTTTTGGTACAGTTCCTCAGCTTTGGCAAAATGCTCCAACGCTAGTTTTTGCTGTGATAATTTGCGATAGGCCATGCCCAGTCGCATATGAATGGACGCGAGCGAACTGGTGCGATCAAGTTCAATCGCCAGCGCTAAGGCCCGGCTGAAGTGTAATTGGGTTAACACAAAATTATTTTGTTGCAGTGCCAGTCGACCAGCGGTTAGGCGTGCTTGTAATTCCGGCAATGGTAGTTGGTGCTCGGTGGCAATAGCGATGCTCAGTTCGGCATACCGAGTCGCATCCGTCATGTTGCCCAGTTGGTTGTAAGCTTGCGCAAAGCTTTCGTAAATACTGGTTTGTAGCTGCGGTTTACTGGCCGATGTCATGGAGGCTAGTTTGGTTTCGGCCTGCTGTAAAGCGCTCAGTGCTTGTTGATTATTTCGAAACAACATGCCGTAGATCAACGCTTTTTGTTCCAACGCCTGTACTGTAACGTCGTCGGTTAAACCGAGCTGCAACGCCATATTAATACTGTTCAGCGCAGCATCTTTGTTCTGGAGACGTAGATAAGCATGGCTGAGTTTAAACCACTGTAGCGCATCTCGTTGCTCGACAGCCACCGCCCCAAGTTCGCTGGCAAATCGTGCCGGTTCGCGCTGAATTTGTTGTAGTTCAGCTGCCAATGGCTCGGCATTTACCGAAGTACTGAAGCACAACCCTATCATCAAGCAACGAATCAAGTCACAACTCAACCAACGAAATTTCACCTATATTGCTCCTGCAAGGATAGTAGTGGTGGCATTCTGTTTACTTAATACCAACTTGGGGTTTAGTGTACTCTGGCACGCTAGCCGCAGCCAATGATAAATGACCACAAAAACGGAACTCATCGCGACTTGAGATTAACAGCAGCGTTTGGGCAATCCGGCAAAAAAACTGTGGATGTTATCAGCCGTTTGCAACACCAGTTGCTGCATTGCTTGTTGACTGGCCCAGCCGACGTGCGGCGATAGCAAAAGATTTGGTACATCGGGCTGCAGTAACGGGTGATCAACGGGCGGCGGCTCAACATCTAACACATCCAGCGCGGCGCCAGCGAGCTGGCCACTTTTGAGGGCGGCCGCCAGTGCGGTTGGCTCAATGAGACTGCCACGGGCGGTATTGAGCAGCACTGCCGTTGGTTTGAGCCAGCACAAGGTTTCAGCATTGAGGAGATGTTGGTTGTCCAGTGTTGCGGGGCAGTGGAGTGATAGGACATCGGCTTGCTGCAATGCTTGTTTAAAATCAATTCGCCCTTCGCGCACGATCTTGCTGTTGGGACGTTCGGCGATTTGTATCTGCATGCCAAATGCAGCGGCCAGTTGTGCCGTCGCCTGACCCAAGCCGCCATAACCGACCACGGTAAAATTCAGCCCCGCCAGTTGCCGGATTGGGTAGTCGAGCAAGCAGAATTGCGGGCTTCGACTCCAAGCGCCTTGTTGCACCGCCTGTTGATAAGGGACAATTTGATTAAATAAAGCCAACAACAACGCCATCGCCTGCTGCGGCACCGCGTGTTTGGCATAGTCTCTGGCGTTGCAGACGACAATGCCAGCCTGCTTGGCAGCAACAAGATCGATATTATTAATGCCGGTGGCGGTGACACAAATCAGTTTTAGCTTGGGTAATTGCGCCAATATCGTTGCGTTCAGCTCGACTTTATTCACAATGGCCACCGTGGCATTGGTTAACCGTGCCACAACCTCGGAGGCGGATGTCATTGCGTAACACTGCAATGGCAACCCCCATTGTTGCAATGGGCTTAAATCCACGTTTGGCAACGTGGCCTGATCTAAAAATACCAATTGGCTCATTGATGGTCCTTGCTGTGAAAACTTGCTTTTACCCGAAGCCGCACTTATTGATAAAGCAGTTGTTATTGACGTCTGGGCTTCCCAACTTGCTCGGTATGATCAGGTGAAATAATGCTGTCTCAGTCAACGCTAGCGGTAAACCACATCGCCGTACATCGGCGCCAATTTGCCGAGCAGCTGGTTTTGCGCGGCTATACTGATGTTTTGCGTGGTCATGACGTGCATCAGATGGCGCACCAAATTGTCAAAATCCGCCTGCGTAATTTTAAAGCCAGTGTGACTTTCTTGCATGCTGGCACCGGTGTATTTACAAGGCCCGCCGCTAAGTTCACACAGCTGTTCGATTAATAATTGACGGAATCGCGCGATGTCGGTGTCACGAAAGTGATGCACAATTTGCGGATCATGTTCGATTTCCACCAATAAACCATCGACAATTTTTTCAATGCCAACCGTGTTGCCAAGCTGCTGATAAAGATCATTGTGTTCAGTGGTCTGGCTACAGCCGCTCAGACTCGACAAGGTGATGACCACGACCGCACAACTGAACCACAGGCCAGATAAAAATGCTGCTTTCATTAAAAAGTGGCCTCCAGCGCCAAATAGTAGCCTTGTTGTTGTGCCAGACCGGCAATGCTGCCTAAATCGACATAACCGCCGACCACACTCAGATTGGGATTGATAAACCAGCCGACAAAAATATCTCGCCAATGCTGCTCGTCAGCAAAGGCGAGCTTGTTTGGTTTTTGCCGAAACTCAACGCCAACCGCAACATCCGGGCGTAACATCAAAACGGCCGAACTTTCAAACAGATATTGGTAGTTATTGTGCTGCTCAGCGCCAAAACCCAGCAAACCAAGCTGGTTGGCCTTGGTGGCGCGAACCGTGGCATTGAGCAAAACATTTCGACCGGCAAATGCCGCGAAATACAGTTTACTGGCGGCCAGATAAACATCCGTACCAGCGTCATCTTGGGCGCCAACGGCCATCGGTAACGCCGAGTTTCGATGTTTTTTATACTGCAAGCCGACACTGATTTGCGGCAGCTGGCTATATAACAACTCGCCGGCGATATGGTATTTCAGGCCAAATACATCCTGCTGCAAATCGCCGCCGATGGTATCAAGCTGAAGTTTTTGTCGGGTCAGCGAGAGTTCCCACTGATTATTATAACTGGCGCCAATGCCAATATTTTGCATTGTGAAGTCATCCACGCCAACGCGGCTGGTAAAGCTGTTCACAGACCACTGGCCACTGCTGGCATAACCATTGATAACCGCCCACGGCACAATGCCACCGCCGGCCGCACCTTCAATCGAAGTAGACCCGCCGGTGGCGATTACTTTACTGCCAGCCATGGCCGGCACTGTTAAAACCAAACTGAAGCACGCTACAAACCAAACCACCAGCTGTGCAATAACGCGTGTTTTCATCAATGACTCCCAGTATTTTCATCGGTATGGAACCAGCGAGCTCGCTGCAGGGCAAACTCCTGCAGCCACTGCTCAAATGCCGCTGCCGGCAGTGGTTTAGAGAAGAAGTATCCCTGCACTGTGTCAACACCATGTTGTTGTAATTTGGCAAGCCCTGCCACATTCTCCAGCCCTTCGGCGGTGACACGTAAACCGAGCCCATGCGCGAGCTGTGTGGTGGCCTGGACGATTAACTCGTCGTTTTGATTGTGTTCAATATCTTTGATAAAGGCGCGGTCAATTTTAACTTCGTGCACCGGTAGTTGTTTCAAATACGCCAATGAAGATTGGCCGGTGCCAAAATCGTCAATCGCCAGCTCGATGCCCATATCGCGTAGTTCCGTTAAGATCCGAATAACTTGTGTTGGATCTTGCATCACTGCGCCTTCAGTCACTTCCAGTGCCAGTGCCGCTGGCGGCAGTTGAAAATGTTGCAGTCGTCGAGCCATTTGCTTGGGTAGCTCTGGGTTGAGTAAATCGTGGGCCGATAAGTTAATCGCCACTTTCATTGGAATTTTCTGTTGCTGCCAGCGCGCTAGCTGCGCCATCACCTGTTCAATCATCCAATCAGTGACCAGCGCAATTAAGCCTGAATGTTCGGCCAGTTGAATAAATTCATCGGGTGGAATAAAACCAAGTTCCGGATGTTGCCAGCGGATCAGGGCTTCGGCAGAGTGACAAAGTTGTTGTTCGAGGTTCACTTTGGGCTGGTAAACCACAAACATCTGGCCACTTTTTAACGAAAGGGGCAGGTCGCGCAAAATAGAAAGCTCCCGCTGATGGCTTTCATCTTGGCCACTTTGGTAAACGGCAATCTGATCATGCCTTACTTTGGCATGCACCATGGCAATATCGGCGCGCCGCAGTGCGTCATCGGCGCTGATGGTGTTCGACTCCAGCGTATACAATGCCAGTGCCAACGTCAGATTCAGCGCAGAATCACCCAATTTAAATTCCTGACTGAGCGAGAACTGTAGTTCGGACAATTCGCCAACATTGAGCTGCTGTGGTAGTAATAGTAAAAATTCGTCGCCGCCAAGTCGCGCCAATAATAACGGTGTCAGCGGGCAAGATTTGAGCCGGTTGGCTAGCTGCTGTAGCAGTAAGTCGCCGTTTTGATACCCAAATGTATCGTTGATATGTTTAAAGTCTTTGATATTAATCAGCAACAACTGCAAATTGCCCTGGCGTAGCAAGGCAGGCAGCTGTTGTTCGACGTAACTGCGATTGGTAAGACCCGTCAACGAATCATGCTGGGTTTGGAATAAGATCTGTTGTTCGCGCTGCAAAATATCCTGTTGCATTTTGCTCAGCGTCTGGCTTAACACGCCCACTTCGCCTTTGTGAATAATGGGGGCGGTAGCTCTTAATCCTTGACCAATTTGCCGCGCAAAGTCCGTCAATTGCTTTAGTGGCTGGGTAATACTGCGTGCGACAAGGTAAGCCAGCAGCAAGGCGAGCGATAGGCCAAAACCAAAAATCAGTAACAGCTGGCGCCGGGCCTGTAGATAGTTGTCACGCCAGCGCGCAGTGGATAAATGCAAGAATGCAAACAATTGCTGTTGGCTATCGAGCGCGACCGCTTGGGTTAAAAAGGGGGGGATCACATCATCAAAAACCAGATTTTCACCGTCGGTGGCTGTTTGTGCCAACGCTTCTGGTCGTTGTTGCAAGGTGGTTGCCAATAACAACGGTTGGCCTGGTGACACGCGGCTGAAACTAATATCCAAATCGGTAACGCCTTTGATTTGGGTCGCCAAGTCTTGATCAAGTAAAAACCCCATCCCAACCCAGGCAATCAGTTGCGGCGCTTTTACCGGCATCATCACCAGCTGATACGCCTCGTCGCCGATCAACACGATATCGGCCAGACTGTCGCGGCCACTTTGTTTCATGTCTTGATATAAAGTAGATAGTTGTGCTGGGCTAATTTGTTGCTGGGTACTGGCAAGTAATTCGCCGCTGGGTGATAACAAAACACTGACATCGGCTTGAATTCTGCCACCGTGATTTTCCAGTACCGAGCGGATGGTTTCCTGTTCGGACGTTGCGACCGCGCGGCGAAAGCCAAAATCGCTGGAAATGATCCGCACCGAAGTGCTGAGCTGCTCCGAGCGATTAGTTAAGGCTTGTTGAAATACTTTACTGGCGACCGACAATGATTGGCGCGCTTGATCGTAACTATCGCGTTTCATGGCACTGAGCGTCGCAACACCAATGGCTACCGCCATCAGACTAAGTAAACCTAACAATAATAAGATCAATCGGATACGTAACGAATCGAACATGAGACCTCGGTGAACTTAAGCACTCAGGTAGCATTAAAGCATACCATAAGCAATGGCGAACAAAAATTACGGTTTGTTATATCCATCTGATATTTCGACGGTTCAACTGATTTATGACCGGTTTGCCGCAAATTCAGATGCGGGCAAATGATCATCACGAGCAGCCTGTCGAGGGCACTGTGCACTAGGCTTTGCCTAGTCGAACTTTAACTATTGGTTTGGTTGTGTTTTTTTGCTTTGCTTTTGCGGCGATTCGGTGGCGTGAGGCGACTGCACCGGCAGTGAGTATCCGTCCTCAGGCCGAGGTCGCGCAACGGGGCGCCTAATGGTGAGCGAAAAAAAACCAGCCCGAAAAGTGGACTGGTTTTTTTTGGCAAGTATTGGGTGTTATTTTTGCAAGGCTATCAACTGGTTTACCCTCGAGCAAGACTGCAATAGGGCATCCATATCAATGGCTTAGCGGCGGCGAGCCAGCCATAATAGCGCTGGGGCTAACAGCAGCAACGGCGCTGGTGCTGGCACGTCAACACCTTCAATCACGCCAGTGGCATTGCGAAACTGGTATTCTTGATTTGAGATCTCAAAACCTTGGCCGTCCGTCAGTTCGATTTTCTCGAAATTCAGCACAAAAGCACCAGCTTGTTTCGCGATAAACGAGATGGTAGCGAGCTGGAAACGGTTGTCTGGCGTGACTTGTAAATCTGCCAGTTCCCAATCCAGCGCATCTAAGTTCATTTCGAAAATACTCAGTAAGTTACCACTGGCATTAACATATTTATCGGTTGGGTCAAACACCGTCAGGTAATTGCCAAAGCTGATGCTGTCAAACGCTAATGCCGCAGGTTTAAACCACAACGCCAAATCATAACCGGCCAGCGCCGTGTTTAAATGACTCATCCAAATACTGGCGCGAATGACATCGCCTTTTTGATAGCTGGTGTTGTCCAGTTCAACACTGATCACAGCAGCCTGAGTTTGTAAACTGAGCAATAAACCAAATAAACCAAATAAACCAAATATTTTTTTCATTTTAAATATCCAAAAGTAAAAGTGTCGTTCGCGTTTTGCCGCGGAAAAGACTGCAACGTACAGACGCTGCAGTCGTTAAGGGTTATTGATTACCCAGCACAACGTGGGTATGTACATAAGGCTGCCATCGCCCGCGCATCGCTGCTGGTGACTTTGCCATCTTTGTTAAAGTCGTAGCTTAAGCTCAGTACCACGCCGCTGCGCAGCAACTGGTTAAATAGGTTGATGTCGTTATTATCAACATCACCGTCTTTATCCAGATCGGCTGGATTGAGGCTGGCCAGTGCCAGTTCAACAATCACCGGATCGTGATCAGAAGAGCGGAATGGCGTGCCCTGATATAAATCGGTTTGTTGTTGCACCGTTTTGTCTTCAAGGTTGTAGTCGAGCACAATCGGTTCATCCGAATTGATATGCCATTCAGTGGTATAGCTTACTTGTGACGACAGGCTGCTACTCGCCAGTGCATGATCCAGGTAACCACTTTCACTGCTAAAGCTATAGCCATAACCACGGCTGCCCTGATGTTTCTCAATCAGATTGACAAAGCCTGCGCTAACAAAAGTGTGAATTGGATCTTCTTTGGCATAAGAGTTTAAGTCACCGATGATCAATACATCTGGATCGGTGCTACCCGTTGGCGCGCTGTTTAAAAAACTCATCAGCTGTGTTGCCGCCTGCACCCGCGTCGCATTCCAGCAACTCTGACCGTCTTTGAAGTCGCGGTCTGGATTGGTCGTGCCCGATGGGCAGCTGCCTTTTGATTTAAAGTGATTGACCGCGACGGTGAACACTTCTTTGCTGGCGAGCTCTTTAAACGTCTGTACCAGCGGTTGACGGTTACCAAAACCAAACACTCCAGTGCTGGTGGTCACGGCATTACCAACAGGCATGACGGAGCCGGTTTTGTAGATCAGGCCGACGGTAATTTCATCAGTGCCCAGCTTGCTGGCGCCTGGGACGGTAGCGAAGTTGTAAACACCAGCACCGAGTACATTATTCAGTCGGCTGACTAAATCGACGATCGCGCTGGCGGAGCCATAACCATCGTTTTCAATTTCCATTAAACCGACCACATCAGCATCCATGGCGACCAGTGCTGCCACAATCTTATCCGCTTGACGGGCAAATTCTGCCGCGCTGCTTGCACCACGAGACGTTGGGAAACCCGTGCCATCACCGTTGCCGTTGAAATAGTTCAGCACGTTAAAACTGGCGACCGTCAGGCTGTCTTGATGTTTTAGCTCAGGCTTGTTCTGGCGTGGGTTGCTGGCGGTATGAATCGGTGTCACCGCTGGCAATAACCGCCACGCGTTAAAACTGTAATCCAGTACACCTTGCAGATTATTGAAGGTATCACCCAGTCGCACTGGGTTATTCATATTTAAACCCGGCGCCGGATAAATAATGTTGGCTGGGTTTTTACCATTTTGCAGATCGTCGAGGATGATTTTATCCAGCTTGTTCTGCGTCGCCAATGCAATGGCTTCAGTGGTTCCTGGACGGAACTGGTTGGTTGGGGTGTACAGCCGTTTTGACGACAAACCAAGTTCGCCGTAACTGCCAAGACTGTAGGTATCAGATACGGTCAACATCTGATCAATCCGCACTTGCATACTTTCCAGCGCTTCGAGATTCGCCAGATCAGTAAATGGCAGGCTCAGGCTGACCGGAGCAAGCGTGACACCCGTGCCGCATACCAACAACGGTGCGGAACGTTTTAACTGCGTTTTGGTGAAAAATTCTTCAACGACACCAATCATGCGTACTTTGCTACCTACTGCCGGGTAGTCGCTCACCCCATTGTTGTAGACAAAAATTGCTTCAGAAGTGGCGGGGTTGTTGTCAGAGTCTGCCGCTTCTTCTTGGACATAAAAACCGGTAGCAGTCTGCAGTTGCTGCGTGACAATACCTTCAATAATATGAATTTTTCCAACTTGTGCTGACGCGGTGCCGGAGCCTTGAATACTGCTAATCAGCGTTGCTGCTTCACCACAATTGCCAAGCGATGGGCCTGGTATTGGATCTGGATCTGGCACCGGATCGGTGCCACCACCGTTGCCGTCCATCGTGTGGCTACCCAGATTGCTGAAAGTATTGACTGGAAAGCCTAGCCATTCAACTGCTGGGTCAAACACATCACTACCATTGGTATCGCCTTGATTCACTGTTGGCTTACGAACCAAAGTCTTGTCCAAAGTCTGGACATCGCCTTCCCCCCAGCGAGTACCGGGGTCAAAACCAATCTGGCCAAACACGTCAATTAAAGTGCTGCCGTTGTATAACGCGATGGCGTCATCACCATTAAAGTTGCCAGAGCCGAGGGTTAAACTGGCCGAAGTTTGTTTGTCTTTTAAATCCTGCACTGCACCGCTATCAACCAGTACCAGCACCGATTTTGCGGCAAGTTCACCGGACAAGTTAATGGTCTTTCCTGCGGTAACGGCACCGTTGGAGAATACTTTCAGGTTGTAACCCGTCAGATTTAATGGCGTATTGGCCGGGTTATAAATCTCCAACGCTTTATTATTTGAAGTACCTTCAACATATTCAGAAATAAAAGGTTCAGCATGCAGTGCGGGCGCCAAAAGCGCTGGCAGCAGGAGCAGTTTAAATTTCATAGGGTTTCCATGGCTGTTGTGTAAGTTAAGTTTTTGCTAGGCTTGCCGCTTGTTTTCAGGTTGCAAAGATGATTTTTGCAACTTTGTTATGGATGTGCAGCTTGGCTAAATTAGAGATTAATTATGACAATTTCAATAAGGCGTTATTAAGCTTTTCAGAACGTTACCTCATTTATGTAAAAATTACTGACACTTATTTTCTAAGCGTTTGATTTACTGGACTGATCAGTAATTAAGTTTTTTTAATTTATTTTTCAGGGCGAGTAGCGAGGGGAGTTGGCAGTCGTTGGGATCATCGTTAAGCTGTTTCAGAACGGTGCCAAAATCGATTTTGTTCACATTTTCTGCTGCTCGGCTTGTCGTTGGTTGCGCACTGTATGGAGTTTAAATGCCAAAACCAGTAATTCTGGCCATTGACCAGGGCACGTCGTCTAGTCGAGCGATGTTATTTAGTCGTGATGGCCAAGTGTTGGCGCAAGCGCAGCAAGAGTTGAGCTGCACATTTCCGCACAATGGCTGGGTCGAGCAAGATGCAGAGCAAATTTGGTTGTCGGTGCTGAGTGTGTGCCGTGCGGTGCTGCAACAAGCAAAACAGCTGCAGTTAGAAGTGATTGGCCTTGGGATCAGTAATCAGCGCGAGACCACGGTGTTATGGCATCGGCAAACCGGCGAGGTACTGGCACCGGCCATTGTCTGGCAGGATAGGCGCACGGCCGATTATTGTCAGCAGTTGCAAATGCATGCTGGCGAAGTGCGCCACAGAACCGGCTTGGAGCTTGATCCTTACTTTTGCGCATCAAAAATTCGCTGGTTGCTCCAGCATGATGGTGCGGTGCAACAAGCATTGGCTGAGCAGCAGCTGGCATTTGGTACTATCGACAGCTTTTTATTGTGGCGGCTTAGTGGTGGTAAACGCCACGCGACCGACACCAGCAACGCCAGCCGCACGCTATTGTTCAACCTTACCAGTTTAAGCTGGGACCCTTGGCTGTTGCAGTTATTTGATATTCCGCCAGAAATTCTACCAACAGTACAACAAAGCGCTGATGATTATGGTTGTTGTGACCGACGTTGGTTTGGCGATGCACTGCCTATTTTTGCGCTGATTGGTGATCAGCAAGCGGCGGCGATTGGCCAGGGATGTGTCAGTGCCGGCACGTTAAAAAGTACCTATGGCACCGGTTGTTTTGCGCTGCTCAATACCGGAAATCAGCCACTGATTTCAACACAACGGCTGTTGTGTACCGTGGCTAGCACAGTGCAGGGGCAAACCCAATATGCGCTGGAAGGGGCTATTTTTGTCGCCGGCGCGGCGGTGAAATGGCTTCGTGATCAACTGCAATTAATTGACTGCGCTGCGCAGACCGAAACCTTAGCGGCGAGTTTGCCAGACAACGGCGGGGTGTATTTAGTGCCCGCCTTTACCGGTCTGGCGGCACCTTACTGGCGTTCGGATGTGACGGCTTGTTTGAGTGGCCTCACTCTCGGCTCTGGCAAAGCGCATCTGGCGCGGGCGGTGCTGGAGGCTGTGGTTTATCAAACAGCCGATTTACTCACAGCGATGCAAGCTGATGGTGCCCATATCACTGCGCTGAATATTGACGGCGGGATGGTGGCAAATAACTGGTTTTGCCAGCATTTGGCCGACGTATTAAACCTGACCGTCGAACGACCGGCAGTGGTCGAAACGTCCGCTTATGGCGCGGCGTTGTTGGCAGGCATCCAAGCCGGATGGTATCGAAATCTGGCAGAGACGGTGCAAAGCCACACGCCGCGAAAAATCTTTGCCCCGGCTATGGTAGATACAGAACGGGCGCAGGTATTGGCGGGCTGGAAAAGCGCCGTGCAACAGGTGCTTGGCGGATGCTGAAAAAATATCTACAACAAATAAAAGCCGGAAAATCAGTGCAATACAGTAAGTTTTTGCAACTATTGCCACCGGGGTTTTACCAGCGCCGGGCTGAAATGTTTAAAGTCAGGGTGATCGGCGCTGGTAAATGGCAGGTCAGTATTATCGATCAGGCGTTGTTTGAGCAGTTGTGGCAAAGTGCATCGGAACCCGCCAACCGCCAGATTGCCAGTTTGCAGGGCGATTCACACCGGGCAAATACCTCACACAGTTATTTGTTGGTGTACCACATGGGTTTAACCGATGCCCGGCCAGAGATTGTGTTGGCGAAAAGTCAGTCTGATGGCAGCGTGCAAATGCTGCAGAATTTTGAAAGTAAAAAAAGCCTGTTATTAATTGAAAATGAAGAGAATTTCTTTCGTCATCACGAAGTGGCCACGCTGGCGCAGCAGATGATGCTGCAAGATTTTAGCCTGGCACAGTGCGACGTGGCGCTGG
>JBBKWN010000101.1:0-34541 GCA_037968955.1 Rheinheimera sp.
GAGCATAGCTTCTGCTCCTCATTTTGGTAAGAGCTTCCGCCGACTTTGCTCAAAGCGCCAACCACGCCTTGCTTACAGATTTGCATCGAGTATGGCTGACATCAAGAGACTTTTACATCACCAAGCAGTGATTGAACGCAGCAAAGCTACCACTGACAGAAAATGAGGGTGACAGCCGAAATGGCTTTGGCATACTCGAACAGTTAACCTGCTTGGTTCTGCTTACTTAAAGGAAAAACTACATGAACAAAACGATGGTAGCGACCGCAGTCGCTGCAGTACTGGCGTTAACTGCCTGTACCGACAACAATGCACCAAAGCAAAATGAAACCACGCAAGCCGCAGCAACTGCGGCCGAGGCAACAGCGGAGCAAACGCCTGTGGCGACAGCAAATCCATTATTTACCGCCAGCACTTTGCAATATGGCGCACCTGAATTCGACCACATTAAAGTCGAACATTATCAGCCGGCAATGGAGCAAGGCATTGTTGAGCACGCGGCTGAAATTACGCAAATCGCCAACAATCCTGACGTAGCCACTTTTGAAAATACCATTGTGGCGATGGAAAAAAGCGGCGCACTGCTAACCCGCGCCTCTTCAGTATTTTTTAACATGACCGGTACTATCAGCAACCCCGACATTTTAAAAATTCAATCGGCAATGGCACCCAAAATGGCCGCCCATGGCGATAACATTAACTTAAACCCAACGTTATTTGCGCGGGTGAAAAGCATTTATGACAACCGTGCCAATCTGAATTTGGACGCGGAATCACTGCGCTTAACTGAAGTGTATTACGACCGGTTTGTCCGCGCTGGTGCCCAATTAACGGACGAGCAAAAAACCAAAATCCGCGCGCTCAACGAAGAGCATTCAAAACTGACCAACCAGTTTGGGCAAAACCTGCTGAAAATTACCAAAGACATCGCGGTCTTTGTTGACAGCAAAGAGCAATTAGCGGGTATGTCAGAAGCTGAAATTACCGCAGCTGCTGAAGGTGCAAAAGCGGCGGGAAAAGAAGGTCAATTTATAATTGCGCTAACCAACACTACGCGTCAGCCGTCGTTGGCGGTGCTGGAAAACCGTGCGCTGCGTCAGCAAATCTGGCAAGCGTCGGCCAACCGTGGTACCACCGGAGAAACCGACAACCGGCCATTAGTGGCGCGGTTAACGCAAATCCGCGCTGAGCGCGCCAAATTGTTAGGCTATAACAGCTGGGCTGATTATCAGCTGGAAAAAGCCATGGCGCAAAAACCACAGGCCGTGTTGTCGATGTTAGGCGGCATGGCGCCAGCCGTGGTGGCGAACACCAAATTAGAAGCAGCCGCTATTCAGGAAATGATTAAAAGCACTGGCGGCGATTTTGAATTGCAGCCTTGGGACTGGGAGTTCTACGCCGAAAAAGTACGCAAGGCGAAATTTGATTTGGACGAAAACGAAGTCAAACAATACTTCGAATTTGAACGGGTATTAAAAGATGGCGTGTTCTACACCATGAACAAGCTATTTGGTATCACCATGAAACCAAGACCCGACTTGCCAGGCTACCACCCGGACGTAAAAGCGTATGAAGTGTTTGATGCCGACGGCAGCAGCATTGGCTTGTTTTACGCCGACTATTTTGCCCGTGAAGGTAAACGCGGCGGCGCCTGGATGAGTTCTTTTGTCAATCAAAGCACCTTGCAAGGCACCAAGCCGGTGATTGTCAATGTGATGAACATTCCAAAAGGCCCGGCTGGCGAACCAACCCTCGTCAGCTATGACAATGTCACCACCATGTTCCACGAATTTGGTCATGCGCTGCACGGCATGTTCTCGGCGGTGAAATACCCAACCTTGGCGGGCACTTCGGTTTCGCGTGATTTTGTTGAATTCCCGTCAACCTTCCAAGAAGACTGGGCAGCGTATCCGGAAGTTATCGCTAACTATGCCAAGCACTATCAAACCGGCGAGCCTATTCCGGCAGAATTACTGGCGAAAATTATGAAGTCACGCAGCTTTAACCAAGGTTTTGATACCCTTGAGTATTTAGCGGCAGCGCTGGTAGACATGGAATGGCATGCTTTACCTGCCGATGCGCCACTGCAAGATGTTGAAAAATTCGAAGCCGCTGCGCTGAAAAAACACGGTGTTGATATTGCTGCGGTACCGCCGCGGTATAAATCAACCTACTTCAGCCATTCAATTGGCGGTGGTTATTCAGCTGGCTATTACGCTTACATGTGGTCTGAAATTCTGGCAGCGGACGCCTTTGCTTATGTGCAAAGCCAAGGTGGCCTGAAATTAGAGAACGGCCAGAATTACCGTAAACACATTCTGTCGGTCGGCAATACCCTACCGCCAATGGAAGCCTATAAAAACTTCCGTGGCCAAGAACCTACAACGGATGCACTGTTGATCCGTCGTGGCTTAAAGCCAGCGGTGAACTAAGCGTTGTGGTTTAACTAAACGAGCCGGGCAATGCCCGGCTTTTTTACTGACAATACCAGACAGTGTTGCCAGTCAGGCGCTGTGACTGTGAATGAGTTCCAATAAGTTAAGCACCGTATTTGACGGGTTCTTTCATGTCATAAGTTTTCAGAACGACCGCTCCTTTATTCGAGGCCAACCCTAATCTTTCACTTTGTCATGTATTGTTTGCCTTTCCTTGCTTAATAAAAAATATGCCATCAATGCCAGCCATGAAAAAAATACTGATGCAATCAACCAGACTGTTTTATCTAAAAGCGACGTAAACGTTTTTCTGCTCAACGCCACAAATGGGGTAAACCAAAAAACTAAGAACAGAATTAACTCAGCGACGAGTAATGAATTGATATTCATGATTACATCCTAATTGTTTTTCATGTGGCGCTAACCATACCATTTTTTAATACCTGACTGGGCTTCCCATGCTTTGCTAAACCCTTTGAACAATTACCAGGTAACTTCAAATAGAGGTGTTTATGAGCAAAGGCAAACGGTATACCAAAAAAGTGCCGCAATAATGCTTAGAGATAACGCGGTGGCTGATTGCTTGCAATCATCAACACTGCATCGAAGGTTTGCGACAACACCGCTTGCTGCTCGATGCGCCCCCATTCCTTATAAATGGTTGGTTGATGTAGCCAATCATCGCCGCTGCCAGTTTGATTTTGTTTTGGCAGTGCCAGAAAACTAACCGGATGTTTTAACGGCATAAATAGGCTTTCTAGCGAACCTGGCTGATGAGCGGTGACGGCCGTAATCGCGCGATTATTGTCAGCTTGTGTACCACTTAGCATAAACAAACCAATACTAAACAACTGCTCACGCCATTGTTGATGTAAATGCATACCCATCACTTTTTCTTGGTTGTCACGGAGTTTTTGCCACGGATAGTCTTCTGAAATATGAACGTTATGCGCCCAAATCAACATCTTGTCGTTGGGATAAAGGGTTTGCAGTAATCCGCTGGCGTTGGCTGCCATCCCCACATCGCGCGCGCCAATGCGACGATCGGTTTTGTTTGCTTCTTGCAACTGCATATCTAAAGCATAACGATAGGAATGCAATTGCAGATAAGCCAACTGGGCAAACGTTGAGGTTTGGCCTTCAAGTAACGGCATCACTTGTTGTAATTCTAACTGGAGTGGATCATGACTGCGTTTGATCTCTTGGCAGGCGGCTTGGTTGTTGTTAGAGCAGCCGCTGCCATACAGGTTAACTTGATGGACGGCCAAGGCCAACGTGATTATTTGCTGACGTTGTTGCGCAGTAAGCATGGTCAGTGCTTGCTCAAAAAAGCTGACGATAGAGGTTGGGTTTTCGTTGCCACTCATTTGTATATCAAAGCCGGCCAATCTTAATGGCTGCGCCGACGCTTGTGTTTGGATGATGTAGCGAAACAGTTCTGCCACTTCTTCGGTTTGCCACACCCCAAACACACAGGACCGTAACAGAGAATCGGCCGCTGCCTGCGCCTGTTGCTCTAAACCGCGGCTGCAAGCAAATAAAGAACTTTCAAAGGCAATAACGTTAAAACCATGCTGTTGATGCAAGTATTTAATCAGGCGTGTTTTGAGCTGATTCATCGAGCCCGAGCCATGACTACTTTCACCTAACTGCACCACCCGCGCTCGGCCAATCGCATTGGCGATCGGCACCAGATCGGAAAAGTCACTGTCCCGCGTCAAAGATTCAATCGCAACGGCGTTCGCTTGTACCCAAAGCTCTGCGCTGCTGGCAGCCACTTGGCTACCCGGTGCTGCCGCAGGCGTTGACGAGTCGCCACCACAAGCTTGCATCAGCAACAGCATGCCGGCGGCCAAGGTATACCGCCATGCGTTGATTAAAGTCGATTTTTTGTCAGTTCGTTTCACCGCCTTCATCGCTCACTCCTTGTTAATCATGAATCATTGATCGATTGCAAAGCCAGTGGGGGGTACTTAAGTGGTGCGGGCGATCACCGCTTGCCCATCACATATGAACTGCTTGGCGAGCGAGCTCTGTTTCAGAGTTTGAACCAAAACTAAGGTAAACAGCAATAGATTGTTTGTTTTTTCGCCATGCCACGTGCCCGCTAACCCCGCCCGCCGTACCGGTATTGCCGCGATAATCTTTAAACACAAAATCTTTAAATACAAAATCTTTAAATACAAAACCTTTAAATACAAAATCTTTTAAGGTGCCGGCCATGCCAATTTCAATAAAGTTTTGTTGTTGCAGATTGCCCACATCCGGATTGTTAGCAAACAAGGCGGACATCCGCAGTCACGGCGTTCAAATTAGAATTGAGTGTCTATTAAATAAACAGTGACAGCATCAAGCACAGCATGAATAGGTATTCAGGGCGGAATTTGCGCCCAACCACGATGCAAACCGAGGATGCCTTACTTGCGGTGAGTGCAGCCGCGAGATGTTGCAGTAATAACGCTCGCTATTTGACGCCGCTTTGGCTGATATTGCGCCGCTTGGCACTTGGCACTTGGCACTTGGCACTTGGCACTTGGCACTTAAGTATGTTAACCGTATAAAAATAAATCAAATCATCCTCTGTTAGTTGTTCGTGAAAAAGTGTTACTTTTCAGATATATAAAAATGACTCACTAGTGCTCACTCATAACAGGATGTTAAACATGCGTAAGAAAAGTCTATTATCGATTGGCCTTGGTTTGCTGCTCAGTGCCACCAGCTATGCACAAACCGCCGCCCCGTCGGCAGCCATCACAGCCGCATTTTCCAGCCATGACAGTATCAAACGCAGCAATAGCTGCTTTAACGGTCATTTTCAAAGCTATCAACAGTTTATCGATATGCTGCGGCAGAAAAACAAAAACAAGTCGGAGGCGATGCAACAAAAGATACAGCAACATGTTGCGAAAATGTTTGATAAAGCTGACTTTGAACGTTATCAGCAACAACTCGATTGCCAGAATTTTACCTATGACGTCGATGGTGTGCCCGTCCGAGGTTGGATGATTAAACCGAAGCAGCACCAAGGCAAATTACCGGTGATTATTTACAATCGCGGTGGCAACGGTGGCTACGGCAGTATCACAATGGCTTTTGTCATCTCACGGCTAATGCCTTGGGCGGAACGCGGTTATCTGGTGATTGCCAGTAATTATCGCGGTGAACATAACTGGGGCAACCAGCAACCGCTTAATGCCGGTCAGGATGAATTTGGCGGCATTGAAGTGAACGACGTGCGGGCGCTGTGGCCCATTCTGCAACAAAGCCCGGCCGCTGATATCGAAAAAGTGGCGATGTTCGGCGAAAGTCGCGGCGGTATGATGTCCTTTTTGGCAGCCAAAACTATGCCTGGCTTAAAAGCGGTGATTTCGTCAGCTGGCGCGAGCGATCTGGCTGCTAGCTTGCTCAGAAGGCCGGAAATGGAAAATGTGTTTAAAAAACGGATCCCCAACTACGAAAGCCGTAAAGTTGCAGCGTTAACAGAACGCTCAGCCATCCACTTTTTCGAACAACTTCCAGCGACCTTACCGATATTACTACTGCATGGGAGTGCGGATAAACAAGTCGATGTCTCTCATTCTGAGCAACTGGCGCAACGACTACAGCAACAAAATCATCCGCACAAACTGGTGATTTACCCGCTCGATAATCACGGTTTGCAGAAAAACCGCAAAGCAGCGGATGCTGAGATTGCCGCCTGGCTCGATCAATATTTACAGCACCCCACACCTCAGTAGACATTTCTCAAGTGTGGTAGCAGCATCAGTTCATGACATGATTGATGCTGCCCCGCCAAAGTTAGCTCCTTTTTTGCATTGAGTTTGCGCCTGATCAAAGTAGTGCTGCGTGCATCCAGCCATACTTTGCGTCGGTTTTTATTTCTGGTTTGCCACTTATGCCACAAGCGCCATCGCCAACCCACACTCAGCTTCCATCCGCACCATTTCAGCCCGAGCTGTTGTCCCCTGCCGGTACGCTTAAAGCGATGCGTTTTGCCTTTGCTTATGGTGCCGATGCGGTCTACGCCGGTATGCCAAGGTACAGTTTACGGGTACGCAACAACGAGTTTGATTTAGACAAGCTGGCGCTTGGCATTGCCGAAGCGCATGCACTTAGCAAAAAATTTTATTGTGTGCTCAACAGTGCGCCGCACAATGCCAAGCTTGAAACCTTGCTGGAAGATATTGGCGAAGTGGTCAAACTAGCGCCCGATGCACTGATTGTGTCTGATCCTGGCGTCATCTTCTTAATCCGCCAACATTTCCCGCAGATGGAGCTGCATTTATCGGTACAGGCCAATACGCTGAACTGGGCGGCGGTGCAGTTTTGGCAACAACAAGGCATTGCGCGGGTGATTTTGTCGCGGGAATTAGCGCTGGAAGAAATTGAGCAAATTCGCAGCCACGTGCCAGAGATGGAATTGGAAGTTTTTGTGCATGGTGCTTTGTGTATGGCTTACTCCGGTCGTTGTTTGTTATCCGGTTATATGGATAAACGGGATCCAAACCAGGGCACCTGCACCAACGCTTGTCGCTGGCCCTATCAAGTGACCACCGCCACCGAAAATGCCGTGGGGCAATTTGTGCCTGCGGCAAATGATAGGTCTGCAGCTACAGGGGCTTCATTACATCAAAGCAAACCAGTTGACGATATTGTGCTGCTAGCCGATCCGCAAAAACCGAGTGAACTGATGCCGGCATTTGAAGATGAACACGGCACATATATTATGAATTCCAAAGATTTACGGGCAATTCAGCATGTCGATCGCCTGACCCGCGCCGGGGTGCACTCACTGAAAATAGAAGGCCGTACCAAGTCATTTTATTATGCCGCGCGCACGGCGCAGATTTACCGCCGCGCCATTGACGATGCGGTGGCCGGACAACCTTTTAACCCTGAATTGCTCACTGAGCTCGATGGCATGGCCTCACGCGGCTACACCGAAGGTTTTTTACGGCGGCATATTCCCATTCAGGAACTGCAAAATTACCAAAAAAGCGCTTCGACCAGCGACTTGCAGCAGTTTGTCGGGGAAATTGAGGGTCTCGTTGTAAACTCAGACGATGCTGAAAAAACTAACCGTGCTTGGGTGGACGTGAAAAACCAATTTCAACTAGGCGACAGCCTGACATTGATGTCACCACAAGGGAATCAGACGCTAATTTTGCAGCAATTGTGGGACAAACAAGGAACGCCAATCAGTCGCGCCCCCGGCGCTGGACACCGGGTACAAATTAATTTGCCCGAGGGCATGCGTAGCGACTTTGTACTCATTATCCGAGATTTGCCACCACTTGAGCCGGCATTGGTAACCGTAGCGGCAACCACCACGACTGCAGCCTTGTCTCAAGCCGCCCCCTCAAAAACCGATGCCGCGCCAAGCCACACCGCAGGTTGCCGCTAATGGCCTATCAGATTTTAAGCGATTGTATTAACTGCGATATGTGCGCGCCAGAATGCCCCAATGACGCTATTTCATTGCAGCTAATGCAAGGAGCTGATCATAACGACCATCCAACGAGCCGCCATAGCCGCCAAAAAATCTTCCAAATTAACGCCACCCTTTGCACCGAATGCGAAGGGTTTTATGCCCAACCAACCTGTGTTGAAGTGTGCCCGATTGATGTCGTGATTAAGGCCTAAACTGCCATAAATGACGCTGCCCATTTGTTTAAAAACAGCGTCATTGATCATTGAAGAGCAATACCTGACGCAGGCGAGCTGAAAATGATGTTGCGCGGCATGCCTTCACCACAAACAGCCGCTTACACAGACATTTACACAGACATTTACACAAACACTTACACAGAAGTTTTTACAAACTGCGCCAAGCTCAACCGCAGGCCTATTCTGCCTGCGCCAACTCCCAACTTAACCCCAATTTATACAAAGCATTTTTCTTCTCGCCATGAATTTCGGCGGTCAGCGCGGCGGCTTTTTTTAGTGGTAATTCACTCATTAATAACTTCAGCGTTTTTTGCGCCACCGGGTGAATATCATCATCCGGTTTACTGGCTGGTGGCGCGATCATCAACACCATTTCGCCCTGACAACGCTGTGGATCTTCCTCCAGCCAAGCCGTAATACTTTTTGCGGTGCCATGGCAAAAATGCTCGAAGGTTTTACTGATTTCTTTGGCGAGCACCAGCTCGCGATCCTCACCAAAGACCACAGCCACGTCGGCCAGGGTGCCTTTCACCCGCCGTGCCGCTTCGTAAGTAATTAACGTGCCAACATTGGCCGGAATATCGGCCAGCACCTGTTGGCGCTGACCACTTTTTGCCGGTAAAAAGCCAATAAAATGGAATTTGTCGGTAGGTAAACCTGCACAGCACAAGGCGGCAATTAAAGCGCACGGGCCTGGCAGCGGCACAATTTTCACCCCAGCATCACGACATAACCGCACCAGACTATAACCGGGGTCGGAAATCAGCGGCGTGCCGGCATCAGACACCAGCGCCACGCTATCACCGGCCTGCAGCTTTTGTAGCAAACTGGCGGCGCGTTGTTTTTCATTGTGATCATGTAACGACAAAAATCGTGCTGAAATATTAAAATGACTTAGTAATTTTCCACTGTGCCGCGTATCTTCCGCCGCCACCCAAGCCACCTCACGTAGCACCTGTAACGCTCGCTGACTAATATCATCCAAATTGCCGATGGGCGTGGCGACGATATATAACGAACCGGCAATGCCGCTATGCTGTTGAGTCATATTCAAAATCCAGAATCTGGCAGGGCTTGTGCCTGCGGGGAAAATTCAGCCAAAACGCTTGAGCTCTAACCTAGGCTGGCGTGATCCGGCGACAGAAATGGTATAAGATGACACCCATTCGTGGCCTATTGTAACTGTGCATTGTGAAATCCAGCAAATTCCAGCTATGTCTGAGCCTTAGTAGTGCTCTTTTTCTGGCCAGTTGCGGCCAGACACCAACGCCTGCTCAGGTATCTACACCGAAAAAAAATACGGTGTCACAACCTATTGCTGACACTTCACTGCAAGAAGAAGCCGCTGCCGAAGCGTTTCGCTTGAAAACATTGATGAGTCAAGCCAGCACTGTACCAAGTTCGGCTTTACCCGTTGCTTTGGATGAATCTGAGCAGCAACAACGGGGTCTGTTGGCTGAAGCGGTGCTGTTGCTTGCCTCCAAGCAAAATCTGGCCAGAGCTTTGGCCATTACACATTCTTTGCGCACCTCGAATTACGGTGTTGTGCGGCAACAAAACATGCTGCCGTTGCTAGAAAGTTATCTGGCAAGCCAGCAATATGCTGCGCTCGAATCTTGGATCGCTGAATATCAGCTAACCGATGTCGCGCCGAACGATCGCCGTCGTTTTACTGAACTTGTCGCTGGCTTTTATCTGCAACAAAAACAATTAGTGCCGGCGTTACGCTGGTTGCTGGCGCAAGATGAACTCGCTGGCAACGCCAAAGCTGACGCAAAGATGCAAGATTTATTGTGGCAACAATTGGTCCAGCTTAATCCAAATGAACTGCAACAACTGGCAAGCAATGCTCGCCCGCGCGCCACGGCTTGGCTGAATCTGGTACAAATTACCTTAAGCTTTGCCGGTGATGCCAATTCGATGACCAAAGCCTTGCAAGACTGGCAACAACGCCACCCTGGCATGCCAGCGCTGACCGACTTACCAGCCTCAATCCATACGCTCGCGACCACGCCTGCTTATCAGCCACAGCGCATTGGCGTGGTGTTACCGTTATCAGGGCAATTTAAAGCGCTGGGCGAAGCGTTACAAATGGGGCTAATTAGCGCCAACACCAGCACTGAGCGCAGTTTGGTGTTTATTGACAGTGCACTAACGGCAACCGGCATTGCGCTGGCGCTGGAACAAGCGCAGGTCGAATTTGTCATAGGCCCGTTGCTACGCGAAGATGTCGACAAAGTACAATCCTTACCCAATTGGCACTGGCCGACGCTATTTTTAAACAGCAAACAAAATAGTGATATCGCACCGGTCGCGGATCAATTCTACTTCTCGCTCAATGCCGAAGATGAAGCGGCGCAAATGGTGGATTTATTCCGTCAGCAACATTTCCAACATCCTATTTTAATCAGCGCGCAAAACCCCATTAGCCAACGTATGGCGCAACATTTCCAGCAGATGTGGCAACGTCATGGTGGCACCGTGGTGGAATCTTATAGCTATCAGAATCAGGAAGAACTACGCACCCTGATCAATACTTTTTTGGAAACCGCCGCCAGTAACGAACGGGTGAAAGAACTAGAACGCTTAACCGGCAGTTCGGTCAAAGCGGAAATGCACAGCCGGCTGGATATCGACGCCATTTATTTACTGGCCGATCCGGCGCAAACGCGCCTGGTTAAACCTTTTATTGATGTCACCGTCAGCCCAACAGCGCCAGCGCTGCCGGTGTACGCCAGTTCACGCAGCCATAGTTTGGCCATTGATCGCACCGATATTCGTGACTTGGCGGGCCTGACCATGACCGAAATGCCATGGCTGGTACCACAACCACAAAAATCAGCGTTACGCAGTGAGTACGAATCGTTATTCGCAGATCAGGATGAAACCCAACAGCGACTGTTTGCGATGGGCCACGACGCCTTAATGCTGATTGGCCGCCTGAAGCAGCAGCAAATGTTTCCGTCGCTGGTTTACCATGGTTTGACCGGCAGTTTACGGCTGACGCCACAACAAGCTATTCAGCGGCAATTAACGGTAGCGCAGTATCGTGGCGGTAAGCTGGTGCCACAAAACAGCCCGTTACCCACAGGCAAATAGCCATGACGAAGGCAAGCGATAGTGGTCATTTTTTCGAATCGATGGCGCTAGAATTCTTGCAAAAACAAGGTCTAAAACTGCACAGCAGAAATGTCAGCTGTCGCTTTGGCGAGCTGGACTTAATCTGCCAGCTGGCAGACCGATGGGTGTTTGTCGAAGTGAAGTACCGTAAGAGCAACGCCTATGGTGGCGCGGCCGCCGCGGTCACTCAAAGCAAACAACAAAAACTCAGGCAAACTGCCGCTTGGTTTTTACAACAACAGCGCAGCCAAGCCGGCTGCCGATTTGATGTCGTGGCAATTTCTGGTGAAAGCCCCTATCAAATCAACTGGATAATTAACGCATTTTAAATTAACGCCTTTTAAACTAACGCATTTTAATTTGTTTCAGCAGGGATCAGGTGCATGCAAGAACATATTCGGCAGTTGTTTACCGAAAACATCCAGACCATGATCGCCACTGGCGAAGCACTGGCGGCACCGATCGAAAGCGCAGCGCTGACCATCGTGCACGCGCTGATTAACGATCGCAAAGTGCTGTGCTGTGGCGAAGGCGCGGCGCGGGCGTTGGCCAGCCATTTTTCACAGCTATTGGTCGACCAGTTTGAAACTGAGCGACCTTGTTTGCCAGCACTAGCGTTACAAACAGAATTATCTGGTCTGCAAAGTGCCAACCAACACCAAGATTATCTAGCGCGGCAGGTGCGGGCGTTAGGGCAAGATGGTGATATTTTGCTGGTGCTTTCGCTCAGTGGTGATGAGCAGAATTTAATTAAAGCGGTGGAAGCGGCGCTGACCAAAGATATGACCGTCGTCGCGCTGACAGTTGATAACAACGGCGAGTTATCGGGTTTATTGGGCAATACCGACGTTGAACTCAGGGTGCCTGTACATCGGCCGGCCCGCGTGTTCGAGTGTTATGCATTTTTACTACATTGTGTTTGTGAACTCATCGACAACACATTGTTTCCGCAACAAGATGAAAATTAAGCAGCAAGGAGTGTTACATGTCTAATTTTAAACCAATGGTGAAACTGGCTGCAGCAATCAGCCTGACCTTATTGTTGCAAGCTTGCGCAGCGGCTGTGGTCGCAGGTGGCGCTTCAGCCGTAACTTCAGCTTCAGATCGGCGCACGCTCGGTTCACAAATTGACGATAGCAGCATTGTGGTCAAAGCAGAGCGCGCACTGGAAGCCAATAAAACATTAGAAGAAAAAGCACATATCAACGTCAACAGCTACAACGGCATCTTATTGCTGACCGGCCAAGCGCCCAGCCAAGATCTGGTCGACACTGCCAGCGAGTTAGTTAAAGGTATTCAGGGCATCAAAGATGTGCAAAACCAAATCCGCGTTGGTAACCCAATTTCATTCACCACCCGCAGCCGTGATAGCTGGATCACCACCCGCGTGAAAAGCCTGTTAGTGGCCGACAAAGAAGTCAGCGCCTTAGATATTAAAGTTATTACCGAAAGTGGCGAAGTGTTTTTAATGGGGCTGGTGTCGAGCAGCGAAGCTGACAAAGCGGTCGAAATTGCCCGTCATGTGAACGGTGTTTCGCGCGTGATTAAAGCGTTTGAAACTAGCTACAACTAACGCTAGCTAAGATTATCCGGCATCTACCGTGACCGGGCGCCATCACCTAGCGCCCGGTCACTGCTGAACCATTCATGTCTCGCGAATGTCTGATTATTGTCCTGCTAATGGCCGACTAATGGCCGGCGATTTGCATTTGACCAATCAATACGGAACCGGTCAGTACTCCACCCCGTTTATCAACATCGTTGCCTACAGCAGCAATATCAAAAAACATATCTTTAAGATTACCGGCGATGGTGATTTCCGATACCGGATATTGCACTTGGCCGTTCTCGACCCAAAAACCGGCAGCGCCGCGGGAATAGTCACCGGTGACGCCATTCACGCCTTGGCCCATCAGTTCAGTCACTAACAAACCAGTGCCCATATCGCGCAGCAATTGTGCTAAATCAGCATCACCATGACTCACCAACCAATTGTGAATTCCACCGGCATGGCCTGAGCTTGGTAAGTTTAATTTACGCCCAGAGTAACTGGTCGTCAGATATTGATTTAATACACCATCGGTAATGATTTGGCGGTCGATAGTTTTCACCCCTTCGCTGTCAAACGGGCTACTGGCTAAACCACGGCGCAAATGAGGTTGCTCAATGATGTTAATAGCGGACGACAACACCGGTTGACCCACTTTATCCAACAAAAAGCTCGACTTACGATAAATAGCACCACCACTAATGGCAGACACTAGGTGGCCAAATAAGCTACTGGCAATGTCAGCACGAAAAATCACTGGTACTTTTTGGGTGCCCAGTTGGCGACTATTTAACCGACTGACCGTTTCTAACCCCGCTTCGCGGCCAATTTGTTCCGGTGACAATAACAACCCAAGCTCTCGGCTGATGGTGTAGCTGTAATCGCGCTGCATATCGTCGCCATCTTCAGCAATCACCGAACAGCTTAAACTATGGCGGCTGCTCGGATAGCCCACCAGCTGGCCATGGCTGTTGCCATACACTTTGAGCCCCTGATGCGATGAAAATGACGCGCCATCAGAATTGGTAATGCGACTGTCAACCGCAAAGGCGGCTTCTTCCGAAGCAATACACATAGCAATGGCTTGTTCAGTGGTGACAGATGCGGGGTGGAATAAATCTAAATCAGGTGGTGAAAACTCTAAAGCTTCTTTGTCGGCAAGGCCAGCACAAGGGTCTTCCGAAGTATAACGGGCGATATCAATCGCCGCTTCCACGGTGCGCTTTAACGCCGCCGGGCTTAAATCAGCGGTGGAAGCCGAGCCTTTACGTTGTCCGACATAAATACTAATCCCAAGACCACCATCTTGGTTAAATTCAACGGTTTCGACTTCACCGTGCCGGGTTTCAACACTTAAACCGCGGGTACGGTTCATCGAAGCTTCGGCGCTACTCGCGCCTAATTGTTTTGCATGCGCCAGCACTTGGCTGACAGCGGCTTTTACTTCATCAATTTCTTGCCAAATGCTTGGGGTATTTGAACTCATCACATCACTTTTGTCAGTTGCAGCAGATATTTGCCAGCTTACCACAAGCATCAGGGGTTCGGCCTTAGCTTCTGATGGCAAAATCATGGCAAATGCAGGTCGGCGCCCAGTATAAACGTCCCAATGCCCCTAGTTTTCGATATGCTTGGCGCGAACAAACCTAAACAAATCCGGGCAACGGCAAGGATGACGGGTATTTGCGACGACATGCTGCTTTTTTGGTATACTTGCCGCAATTTTACGACGGATTAAACAGAGATATGGCAGATATTACCGATTTTACCCATGGCGACGACTGGGACCGCGAAGAAGGCAAAAGTAAAACCCAGATCAAAAAAGAGATGCTGGCGCTGCAAAAGCTCGGCGAGGAGTTAGTGTCATTAAGCGCCACCAACCGCGCTAAATTACCACTGGACGACGAGTTGCTTTATGCCCTGCAACTGGCTGATAAATTAAGCAAAAAACACGAAGCATTACGCCGCCATATTCAGTTTATCGGCCGCTTAATGCGCACCCGCGATTTAGAGCCGTTAGAGCGTGGACTGGCCGTTATTCGCAACACCAATCAGGCGGCCACTCGCAAGTTCCATTTAGTTGAAGACTGGCGCGATAAACTGATTGCCAATAGCGATGCTCTGACTGAATTTGTGGCGGAATATCCAGAGGTTGATGTGCAACAGTTACGCACGTTAATTCGCAATGCGAAAAAAGAGCAGGAAAAGAATCAACCGCCCAAAGCGTTTCGTGATTTGTTCCAGTTTGTGAAGCCGTTTATTCTGGCCGAGTAATTTTAAGTTTTTGCTAAAAACGCCTCAGCATGAGGCGTTTTTTATTTCCTTTTTTCGAGTTTTCAAGCGCTATAGATACATGGCTGGCGCAAGTGACCTTTCATGCCAAACGACGCCACAGAACAGGCGACAGAACACGCGATAGAACACGCGACAGAAAAACAAATCATCTGCACGCGATACTGCAAACTTAGCTACTCGTCGCTGCAACTTCTATCGTCGCATCAATGACCAACGGCCAATCGGCAATAAACGCTTGCGCCTGCAGAGCGGTCATTGGCCGACCATAGAGATAACCTTGCGCATACTCAAAGCCTAATCCAACCAAGATTTCTGCCATTTCCTCAGTCTCAACCCCTTCAGCAATGGTATCAAGCCCGAGCGCCTGCGCCAGATTCAAAATAGCTTGTAAAATTGACCGCGCACCGTGCGATTTTGATTGATTGAGCGCTTGTGCTGAAGCCGCCACGACAAAGCTGCGATCGACCTTCAGCTTATCAATCGGAAAGCGCTGTAGATACGACAACGAGGAATAACCGGTGCCAAAATCATCCAGTGCCACCCGCACGCCAATCTCTCTGACCTCATTGAGCAGCGTAATTGCCGCGTCCCCATCCCGCATCAAACAGGACTCAGTCAGTTCCAGCTCTAAACAATGTGCTGGCAAACCACTGCTTGCCAACGATGAGCGAATGGTTGCTAAAAAATTTGAATGTTCAATTTGCACCGACGAAACATTTACCGCCACACGCAGTGGCACGGGCCACGTCATCGCGTCCGAACACGCCTGATTTAACACCCATTCGCCAAGGGGTACTATTAAGCCATTCTCTTCAGTCAACGGAATAAATTCAACCGGCAACACCGCACCGCGAACTGGGTGCTGCCACCGCAACAAAGCTTCAAAACCAATCAGCGCCTGGTCGCAAAATCGGATCTGCGGCTGGTAAACCACCTGAAAATCCTGACTGACTAAACTTTGGCGTAAATCATTGAGCAACGCTAATCGACGCATCGCACGCTCATCAAGTGTTTTGTTAAAGAAACACAAGGTGTTGCGCCCATCCTCTTTTGCGGCATACAGCGCCATATCACTTGCGCGCAGCAAAGCAATCGGTGACACCCCATCTAATGGTGCGCTCGCGACCCCCATGCTGGCGCGGATGTCAAATGCATACTCTTGATACCGCCACGGTTTAGCCAACACACTTCGCACACTTTGACCAAAGGTATCAGCCTGTAGCGGACTAAATCCTTTTGGGATAATCCATGCAAACTCATCGCCGCCTAACCGCGCCAATAGCGCATCTGCAGGTGTCAGTGATTGCAAGCGCCGTGCAACTTCTTGCAGTAATTTATCACCTGCAAGATGTCCCAGCATGTCATTCACCGCCTTAAAATTATCTAAGTCTAAGGTGATTAAAGTCACATGCATCCGAAGCTCAGCCCCGTCAACAAAACAATCTTGTAATGACTTCCCAAACAGATACCTATTGGCCAAGCCCGTCAGGGCGTCGGTGTTGGCTAAATGGATCATTTCACGCTCGCGAAACCGCGCTGCCGTAATATCCGTACCAACGCCACGCCAACCGCTGAAGTTATTTTTGGCATCAAACAGTGGCTGCGCGGTTAACGACCACCACTTTATTTCTGCTGGTGACTGTGTGGCCACTTGCTGCTGCGAGAAGGCCTGCTGTTGTTGGAACGCTGATGTGAGCGATGCCAAGGCAGCCGCAGCTTCTGGGTTATGTTCCGGCAGTGTTTGGCCGAGGATCGCGCTAAAGTTTTTCCCGTGTAGTAAATCCGAATCCTGCCCGAAGACGGACGCCATCCGCGGTGATACGTGGTTCAAGCGCCCAAAGGCATCGACCTCCCATAACCAGTCACTGGCATTGTTCTCAAAATCGCGCAATAACAGCCCGACCACTTGTCGCTGTTGTTCGATGGCCGTTTCCGCCATCAAACCAACCACAAATCGTTTTGATGTCACCAGCACTGTGCACGTCAAATAAAGCCAGTAAAAAATCAGCAACGCGGCGAGATACGCATATACATGGCCATAGTTCACAAGAATGCCGATGCCGATCCCCATACAAAGCACCAATACCCACAGCACGCCCGCTGCGGGCAACACAGCAAACTGCCATGCGCCGGTCGAGATAAATGCGGCAAGAACCGCAATTAACAACAGCTGACCGGAAAAGTCGATTGTGCCAAGGAGTCGGGTCGCCATCAGTGCGTACAACACCCCTGCTAGCGCAAGCATGCCCGCCAAAAACCAGACTACTTTAGGTGAGCCGATATCCTTTATTTTGCCACGAACAATGAGATACCAAGCGATTAAATCGGCAGCGGCAATGGCGAGCAATAACATGGACCACAGCACAAGTATCTCGGTCGCCACGGTGTTTCTGGCAAAAAAGAAACCAACCACGACCACAAAACATGTCGCCATACTTGCAAGGGGCAACTGTCTTGCCAGAGCCTCGACTTGCCGAGCCCGGTAGCGTTCAGCTAGTTCCGGTGTTGCTTGAGGATCACACCAAAACGAACGCAGCCATTGAATGCGGCTTTGATGAAGTGTTGAATTTTGGGAATGGAACAACGGTCGTCCTCGAAGTAGATCACTGCATAAACTTCCCAGATACAACGGATGTAGGCTGCTTGCATCTGAACATTGACGACTGGTTGCCGTTGCTCATTTAGGTTGGAGTCGGCATGCTTTGCACCTTCTTTGACTACGAAATCTGGTTCAAAATGCCGCATCGATGACGATGGACTCGCTATGCTTTAGGTGAAAAAACACGAAAAAAATAAACTAGATCAATTCACTATAGCTAACGGATGGCGAAGCTGCCAGCGCAGTGGCTGCTATCTACCCATGCCCTGCATGCTGTTGTACAAGCCCAACGTTACTAACAATGCCGAAAATGGTGCTGAACACCGCAGGCGAACAGAAGATAGTGATTCACGACAATAACGCGAACTCTGTACAGCTGTGCCTGCGCGAAGATGCTGGTTGCCGATGGCTGCAAAACGGCAGTGGCTGATGAAAAAGCGGGTTGGCAGGTGGTTAAAATTCAGTTTACTACACCAGCGCAGGCTGGTGTCACGAGTCGTTGAAGTGAGCGAATTATCAAGGTGCTTTTACTTTTGAGCAGCAGCTTCCAGCGCATGAACTATCCACGGCTAGCCGCCTCGCACTGGGCAATCGTTAGCCGATGATGATTTCGCCTTGTAAATAAAGCTGCGCCTGGCCTGAGACCAGCACTCTCTCGTCGCAGATCTGCAGACGTAGTACACCACCGCGTTTTGACGCCTGATACGCCAGCATTTGTTGTTTACCGAGGCGCTGCGCCCAGTAGGGCGCTAAACCGGCATGAATAGAACCGGTCACCGGATCTTCATCACCGCCATTAGCCGGCCAGAAATAACGGCTAATGAAATCATATTGATCTTGTGCAAAGTTGTTGCCTGGCGCGGTCACCACCACATCTAGCGGCGCGAGTTGCTTCAGTAACGCCAGATCCGGCGTCAACGTTTGGACTGTCGCCGCATCGGCATACACGGCAAACCAAGCTTGTTCACTTTGCAGCACTTGTTGTGGCGCTGCGCCCAAACCTTGCAATAACGCAGCTGGCACCTGATCCACCGGTGTCGCCAGTCGTTTGGGGAAATTCATTTGCAGCCAATCGCCGTTTTTGGTCACCGTTAAATCACCAACAGCTTGCGTACTAAAGCAAATCTGGCAAAGCTCGGGTTGTCGCATAAAAATGACATAGGCTGCAGCCAACGTCGCATGACCGCAAAAGTCGATTTCAGTCAGCGGCGAAAACCAGCGGATCCAATAATGACCCGCTGCTCGTTCGAGTAGGTAAGCCGTTTCTGACAAGTTATTTTCTTGCGCAATTTGCAGCAACAATTCATCGTCAAGCCATGCCTGAAGGGGCACCACCGCCGCGGCGTTACCGCGAAACCGTTGCTCAGTAAACGCATCCACCTGATATAAGGCTAACCGCATGTTGTTCGCTCCTGCTGTCAGGTTGACTCAATGTTCGCTTGATCCGAAAAATTACCGCTATATCGCAGCAGATTGCCGCTCATAAAAAGCATTAAATCAATCGTTTGACTACCAATGCGACACCAACACCTTTAATTTTTCCCAGTAGCTTTCGCACTTGTTCCGGATAATCACGAATCATCTCAATTTGGCTAAAATGATCAACTTTATGGGTATGCGCAAAAATCTGCGCCTGTTCAGTGCGCAAAGGCGCCGCAAGCTGCCCCAATTCATCATCGACTAAAATGCCATTTTCGAAATCAAGCGCAAAAGCACGCGGGTTTAAGTTGTGTCCGGTAAATAAATGCCGCCGGCCATCAACCGACAAGCCTTTTAAGTGATAACTATTGTCTTCGTGACGCCACAGCCGAACATCAAGTAAACCCTCATCGATAGAACCTTGATTGGCCTTCACGAACTTGCGCAAAATCGTTTCATACAAATAAGGCAAACCGCCAATCCGGCTAAATTTTTGCCCAGGCGGAATATAAAAATCATTCGCCGTTTTATCACCGACCACAATCGTCACCTTCACCCCACGTTTTAAACATTTACGCAGCGCTTTAGCCAACACTGGTGGTGGATTAAAGTACGGGGTGTAAATCAACACGTCCCGTTCAGCCATCGACAATAACGCAAGAATGCTTTGATTTAACTGGTTATTAAGCCGCCCCATCCCCATCAGTAACGATGCCGTGAGTGCCCCACCTTGCCCTTGATGGACTAATGGATAGCGACTCAGTCTGGCTTGTTTGAGCCAGCTGCGATGATTCGGTTTATAGGCTTGTGCGATTTCCTGCTCATCGGCCAGCAGACTTTGCACCACATCAACATCACCTAATACCTGTTGATGTCCGGCAGCAAACGCATCCGCCAGTGCCTGATTGTCAATTTGTAGATAACGATCCGCACGATAACGTTGTTGTTCGGCCAAATAGATGTTGTTCAGCGACGCACCGCTGTAAAACAGCGTGTCATCAAAGACAAAACCTTTTAAATGCAACACGCCAAACAGTTCGCGCTTTTTCACCGGCACACCCAGGATCTGAATTTGCTCGGGGTATTCAGCGGCTATAGCGCGATAAAAATCGGCATTGGTACGCCCGCCCGCTTGGCCAATCAAGCCACGACGAGCACGATGAAAATCAACATAAACAACCACATGTAGCTCTGGATTATGCTGTTTGGCATGAAATAACGCCCGCAGAATTTGCTCACCTGCTTCATCGGCCTGTAAATAAAGCGCGGTAATAATAATCCGCTGCCGGGCACCGGCGATCAGCGTCAACAGCCGCTCTTTATATTCGCTGGCGTGGCAAAGTATCTGCACCGCTGGTGCTTCAATCACAGTTTTAGGTAAGGCCGCCAACCGGCGTTTATTCAGCAGATTTTGTAGCATAAGTCGGTTCAATTCTCGTTATAGGGTCAGCTTTGTGTAAGCTGGCAGCGAGATGCATAAAGTCTCAGCCTTTTGATCGTTCGGTATTATGTGCGAATTAGTCGTTTTAGGCAAAAGCTTGGCAATTTGTGATGTGTTAAGCCCTCTCGTGCGCACTGATACTGCGCTGACAACAAGGGCACTATTGCTGAAATCGAGTTGCTGACATGGTGCGGGTCTTGCGCCGACAACCCCTAAGCAGTCGCACCAAAAACCATCGATCCAAAAACCATCGGGCCAAGAACCTACGGCGTACCCGCGAACAGCGACACGCCTTGCCAGCAACGATGTTACGCCGTACCACCAACCGTCATGCCATCCAGTTTTAACGTCGGCTGACCGACCCCTACTGGCAAGCTCTGGCCTTGTTTACCACACACACCAACACCGGCATCCAGCGCTAAGTCATTGCCGACCATCGACACTTTTTGCATGGCCTCTGGACCGTTGCCAATCAAGGTCGCCCCTTTAATCGGCGTGGTGATTTTGCCATCTTCAATCAAATAAGCTTCGCTGGCAGAAAACACAAACTTACCGCTGGTAATATCGACCTGCCCGCCACCAAAATTCGGCGCATAAATGCCTTTTTTCACCGAAGCAATAATTTCTTCCGGCGCATAATCGCCCGCCAACATATAAGTGTTGGTCATGCGCGGCATTGGCAGATGGGCAAATGATTCACGACGACCATTGCCGGTTGGCGCCACATTCATCAACATCGCATTGTGTTTGTCTTGAATATAACCTTTGAGAATGCCTTTTTCGATCAACACATTGTGCTGACTGACAGTGCCTTCATCGTCGATATTCAGCGAACCACGGCGATGCGCCAGTGTGCCATCATCAACGATGGTGCAATATTTTGATGCCACTTGCTCGCCGATGCGACCGGAAAAAGTCGAGGCGCCTTTGCGGTTAAAATCACCTTCTAGGCCATGACCCACCGCTTCATGCAACAATACGCCAGGCCAGCCGGAACCTAACACCACCGGCATCATGCCGGCGGGTGCATCCACGGCAATTAAATTAACCTGCGCTTGACGCACCGCTTCGCGGGCATAGCCCATCCAGCGTGGTTCGCCATTGACCAACTCAGAGAAAAAACTATAGTCAGTACGACCACCACCGCCGGCGCTCCCCCGTTCACGGCGGCCGTTGTCGTTCAACAGCGCCGAACAATTCAGTCGCACTAATGGCCGGATATCTGAGGCAAAAGTGCCGTCACTGGCGGCCACTAATACTTCTTCATACACACCTGACAAACTCACCATCACCTGCTCTGCTTTTGCATCCAAGGTGCGAATAAAAGCTTCCATCTGATGCAATAGCGCTACTTTTTCAGTGTTATCAAGACTTTGTAGTGGCTCGCATGGTAAGTAAATCTGGCTATTGCCGCTTTTTTTGAATGCTTGCACCTGGCCTTGCTGACCAGCGGCGGCGATACCTCGGGCAGCACTGGCGGCCTGTTGTAAGGCGGCCGCTGAAATATCATCGGCATAGGCAAAACCAGTTTTTTCGCCGCTGATCGCACGCACACCCACACCGCGTTCGATATTAAACGAACCTTCTTTGACCAAACCATCTTCCAGTACCCAAGATTCATGCACACTGGATTGAAAATATAAATCGGCATAATCCAGCTGATGTTGAAACAAATAGCCTAAGGTGTGGCTTAAATCAGCCGCCGTTAAATCGCTGGCGCTGATCAGGTTTTGTTCGACAGTTCGCATGGTGACGGCATTTGACATCGGGTTATTGACGTTCGGGTTCATAAAAGCTCACTTAAAAATCGGTTATGGTGCGAAAGCGGCATCCGCTCGCGTAATTCGTTGGCCTGCATCAGATCGATATCGGCATAAATCAGTCCTGGTGCGGTACCGGCGTCGGCTAAAATCCGGCCCCAGGGATCAATAATTAAACTATGACCATAAGTTTCGCGGCCGCCATCTTCACGGTCCTTAGCGTGCCGGCCGGTTTGCGCGGGCGCTATTACAAAACTCTGTGTTTCAATGGCTCGGGCTCGCAGCAGTGTATGCCAATGTGCAGCGCCCGTCACGGTGGTAAAAGCCGACGGCAACGCCAGCACATTCATACCTTGGGCAGCGAGCGCCTGAAATAACCCAGGAAATCGCATGTCATAGCATACTGCCAGCCCCAGTTTGAGCTGTTGCTGCGCGCCGATGGTTGCCAGGGTCAGCTTGTCGCCCGGCATGGTTGTCGCCGATTCCAGATACTGGCCAGTGCCATCGCTGACAAGCGCATCAAACAAATGAATTTTCTGGTAATCCGCCACCAATTCACCTTGTGGCGAGAATAATAAACTACTAGCGGCAAACCGGTTTGGATCGCTGGTGCGGGTTGGAAACGTGCCCACTAACAGAAAAATTCCAAACTGTTTCGCGATAGCGCTTAGCTGAAACTGCACCGGTTGTTGGGTTATTGACTGCAAACCCAAAGTTTCCTGCAACTGCAGATTGGCATCAGCATCACCGGCAAAACACAAGGCGCCTTCGGGCAACACCACCAATTGTCGATGGTGCGCCGCTGTTACCGGCAGCTGACTTAATAGCTGTATGATAGCAGCAAGATTCGCCGCCACATCCGGCTGACTTGTCAGTTGCAGCGCCACCAAGCGCCAAAGCATCTGCTCGGTGTTCATTGACGATGACTGCGCATGATGGTTTGCCATGATGCTGGCGACGGGTCCATTCGATTTGGGCCGTCATCAACCGCTGTTGCTGCAGCGTCAATTGGTTTAGTGCCCTGATCAATAGGTTTGGGTTGCTGACCAGCCGGTATTGCCTCTTTATAAATATGCAGCACCGGCATTTCATCCTGTCGTAGCGGGATTGGTTTCGCTGGATTGGGCAGTGCTGCTTTTGGTAACGGCACCTTTTTACTGTCGCGCTTCACTTCAGTAACTACTGGACTGTCTAAATCACCCGTCACGGTAAAGTTTATTTTTGAAATCACTTCCGCCGATTGAAACACTTCATCCAATGCATAAGCCGCCACACCAGAAACCGGATTGACCATCCAGGCTAAGATCACCGGAATGCTCGAGGTGACTTTCGGGCTGAAACTCATCTGATAATCTAATTGTTTGGCCTTGAGATCGGCCCGCCCCTGCATCTGAATATCACCAGCGGCGCCCAATACTTGGGTATTGTGGGTGGTCGAAACGCCTTCAATCAGTTGCATATCGCCGGTCATTTTGCTAAAGAAAAAACCTTTGGAAAATACATCGCGAAAATCCAAGCGTAACTTTCTAATCAACGAATCAAGGCTTAATAACGAAAAAATCCGCGCGCCGCCATCACTGACCTCTGACAAAGAACCATCACCGAGCACCCAATTAACCTGACCATATAAGGTCTGCCAATTAAACTGAAACGGCGCGCCTTGCCATTGGATATCTTTAAAGTTAATGGTGGCTTTGCTGCCCGTTAAACTGCTACTAACATCATAATCACTCAGTAATTCGCCCAATGCTGGGCTGGTCAAAGTGCCATTTAGTTTGGTGTAACCCAAAGCGCCATCCGATTGCCAATTGCCAGTTGCTTGCCAGCTGTGCCCCTGATATTGACTACTAAATGCCAGCAACTGAAAACTGCTGCCATCCGATTTACTTTGTAGCTGCACTTCACCCAGCTGAAAATGACCGACGGTACACTTTGTACATAAGACATCTAGCGGTGGCAAATCCGCCAGCCAAGGCATCGGTTGTAACTCAGCAAAGGCTTTGGCTTCTAATTTGGTGTAATTGGGTTTTTCAATACTGTCAGGATCTAACAATAACTGTGCTTTGAGCTCGGCCGCCGCTAGCTCTGCTGCGGGCTGATCGGCGAACACCAGCTTTAAATATTCCAGTTTGGCTTGGATGCCTTGTTGCTTGATATCATGAAACAACTGGATATTCCCAGCAGCCTCGGTCGCGTCCAACCGCAACAACCAATGATCAGACTGCGGAGTTAACGTCAAAGACGCCGCATGTAACGACACATCATCAAATAAATGTAAGCTACCCAGCTTGGCGCGGATCAATTGCAGCGGTGGCATCAAGGTTTTTTCGGCGGTAGTTGGCGCGGTCATCTGGCTTTGCACCAAACTGAGCCAAGGCACAAAATCAGCCTGCGGCAAATCTAGTTCAATTTGGAAACCCGGCGCCAGTTGCGCGGTTGGCTGGCCCAAACTCAGCAACGCCTGACTGATAGTGCCACTTTGTTGGTCTAGCTTGGCCAAAAAGCGTAACTGATCGCCATACTTTAATTGCAGATCCGAACCTGCTTCATTACCTTTTGCCTCTAACAGCACTGTGGCGCCATCCGCAGCCGCTTTACCAAAAGGCGCCGGTAATTTTAACTCCGCCGCCGCTAAATCAATCAGCACTTTGGACTGATAACTAAAACCAGTTTGCGGTAATGCAATCGATAATTGCCAGTCGAAGTTCGCATTGCCTTGGCCCAGCTCACGCCAGTCTTCGCTGATCAAACTTAAGAGCCGATCGGTGCCATGTTCACCTTTGGCCTGAAGTTCGACTTGATAATGATCTTGCTGTTGTGCCCCTTTTAACGTGGCCAGCAGCGGCACGCCATAACTAACCAGCTTCAGTTGCTCACTGCTAATTTGCTCATTGATAAAGCTCAGCCGCCCTTCTAGCTGCTCCACTGCAATCGCTGGGGCCTTGATACGCAGATTATTAGCCAAAAAATCAACGTCGCCACGCGCGATGACCGGCGCCGTATTCGCGTCGGTGGTGGTGTCATCTTTGAGACTAATTTGTAGCTGTACTTTGGCATCCACCAAACCATCTACACCTAAATAATCGAGCGTCGCGCCAACCGACTCACTCAGTGGTGACGCCAACATTAAGCTGGTCACCAGTTCCGCTTTGGTCTGAGTTTTGATATCAATCCATAAATCGTCGGCCTGGAACAAGTCGGGAATAGACGCGGTCACACCATCCTGCAACGGCACATCAAACAGCACGCCAGCCTGGCTTTGGATCAACATCGAGGCATTTTCAAACAGCAGTTCTGCTTTCATGCCATTGATAATGGGCCAGCTTGGATCAAAGCGAAAACCAGCATCTTCAACAACCGCCAGCGCCTGAAACTTCCCTTCACCGGCGCGAAAAGGAAAATCAGCAAATTGTCCTTGCCACAACACCCGAGCCGTTGGAATAGTGCCGCTTTTTAATGCTGGCGTTAGATAGTTGATCACCGACTGCGGCATATGACGAGTAGGAAAATAATGCGCTGCGTCCGCGACCGGGATCTGGCGCAATTCCCCCAGCAAGGTCATGCCCGGTTTGTCACCAAACTGCAACACCATTTGTGCATCCAACTCCAGCTCTGGATGGCGCAGTGATAGTCGCGGGATTTGCAACCGCCACTGCCCGTCTTGTTGCACCAGCTCCAGCCGGCCAGCTAATCTTTCATAAGCCGTATCATGGCTAAACGCATCACCCCAGCGTAGTGCACCATCTTGGCCTAACACATCCAGCCGGACATAGTCTCGACTAGCACTAAAACGACCCGTAAGCCCCTTTAAACCAGGCACATCGTCTACCGGCACTGACGTTAAATCAATAAAATCACCGCTGACATACCAATCTTTTTCCGATAACCGCAGCACCAACTGGGTCAGCTTGGCATCCGCTTTAAACGCCAACACGGTTTGTAACGCGGCAGAATCTTCGGCGAGCAATTGCGCCAGTGGCACCATCGCCGCCAGCTGAAATTGTTGCAGCAGACCGCTGTAAATACCGTGTTCACCAGATAACTGTAACTGCAAGTCGTGGAAATCTTGGCCACCGCTGCTCATCGTCAAAGCGGTGGATGTAAGTGCCCAACCATCTTTACTTGGACGCCAAGATAACTGGCCTTGGCCTAAGGTTAATTGCCGGGTTTTACCACCTTGTTGCCACACCAATCGGTTTTGCGCCAACTCAACTTGAATTTGCTGCAAAGTGCCGTCAACAATGTCGCCCCAGGCCTGAAAGTTTATATCTGCGCGCTCGAGCTTTTTACTTTGCGGGACCAAAGTTTCAAACCAAGGCAAGACATCCAATTCATGACTAGATAAATACAACTGGCCTTGACTCTTAGCCAGCGTTTCACCTTTTAAATCAATAATAAACGCACTGGTGTTGGTGGTAATACCGGCAATCGCCACTTCACCGGAACCTTGATGGCGCAAGCCTTCGTTGCGCCATGCGAGCTTGGAAATACGGATCACAATATCTGGTGTATATTGACTTTGCAGCGTCAGTTCGCTGTCAACCAAAGTGAAGTTTTTCAATTGTTGAAATAGCAGTTGCTCAACCGCCGCCAGCAGCGGCTCTGCATCTTGGGTCGCGCTATGCTTGTTTTGCAGCAGTTTGCCGCTGTCGAGCTGATATTTCAGCCCACTGAGTTCAAAGTGTTCAGCTTTGAGTTGCAGGCTGCGTAAACTGCCCCAGAAATCAATCCGAACCCGAGTTTCGGCAATTTGTAGCAGCACATCACCCTGTTCACTTTTTACTTCGACCTGCTGCAGCAATAAAGCTGGACCGGTACTTTGCCAGCCCGCACTGAGCTGGCCTATTTGTACTTTTGCGCCATAACTATCGGCGATCAGTTGTTCAATATTGGTTTTATAACTGTGCGCATAAGGCAAACCAAACCGCAGCACAGTGACGGCAGTTGCGAGGATTACAATACAGACTGCCAACAGCAGCCAGGTTTTGTGCAGGCAGAAAATCCAGACCCGCTTCAGCTTTTGCACTACATCATCACCACATCAAATTGTTCTTGGGTATATTGCGGCTCAATCACCACACTGATTTGCTTGCCGATAAATACTTCCAGCTCGGCCATACTATGGTATTCGTCATTGGTTAAGGCATCCTTAACCGCGGGCGAAGCGTACACAGCAAATTTGTCCGCTGCATAGGCTCGATTCACCCGAACAATCTCGCGCAGAATTTCAAAACAAACCGTTTCGACGGTTTTTAGCGTACCACGCCCATCACACACCGGACATTCGGTACAAAGTACATGCTCCAAACTTTCACGGGTGCGCTTGCGGGTCATTTCAACTAAACCGAGCGCCGAAAAACCATGAATATTGGTTTTGGTTTTATCGCGCGCCAACGCCACTTCCAAGCTATGTAAGACCCGTTTTTGATGCTCTGAACTTTGCATATCGATAAAGTCGATAATGATAATGCCGCCTAAATTGCGCAGCCGCAGCTGCCTAGCAATCGCTTGCGTGGCTTCAGTGTTGGTATTAAAAATAGTTTCTTCGAGGTTGCGGTGGCCGACAAAGGCACCGGTATTCACGTCTATGGTGGTCATAGACTCGGTCTGATCGATGATCAGATACCCACCACTTTTTAACGGTACTTTGCGATCGAGCGCACGCTGGATTTCATTTTCGACGTCGAATAAATCAAATACCGGCCGCTCGCCCGGATAATACTCCAGCTTCGCCGTCATTTGCGGCACAAACTCTTCGGTAAAAGCATGCAGCGTTTGATAGGTAAGTTTCGAGTCAATCCGCACCCGCTCTAAGTCGCTACCGACAAAATCACGCAGGATGCGAAACGGCAATGTTAAATCTTCATAGAGCATTGCTTCTTTACGATGTTTTTGCCGACGTTTTTGAATTTTGGTCCACAGTTTTTTTAAAAACCGGGCATCCTGCTCTAATTCAATTTCACAGGCGCCATCGGCGGCAGTGCGGATAATAAAACCGCCATTTTCGTCATCCAAACAACGGCTGACGATGTCTTTTAACCGCTGGCGCTCTTCTGCGCTTTCAATTCGTTGTGACACGCCAACATGGGGCGATCCTGGCATAAACACCAAATAACGTGACGGCAGGGTAATATCGGTGGTCAGCCTCGCCCCTTTGGTGCCCAACGGATCTTTCACCACTTGTACCAACAGGTACTGACCTTCGTGCACCAGCAAGCGGATATCCTTCACCACACTGACTTTGCTATCAAGATCGTGGTTATCACGCTGTACGATATCCGAAGCGTGTAAAAAAGCCGCTTTATCCAAACCAATATCGACAAACGCGGCTTGCATGCCAGGCAAGACCCGACTGATTTTACCAATATAGATATTGCCCACCAGACCATGTTTGGCTTGGCGCTCAATATGCACTTCCTGCAATACGCCATTTTCGATCAGCGCAACCCGGGTTTCACTCGGGGTCACGTTCAGCAGTAATTCGGCACTCATAACTATCCTTACAGCTGTTGCAGTAGTTGATCTGTTTCGTACAAAGGTAAACCGACCACCGCAAAATAACTGCCGGCAATTTTGGGGATAAAACGACTGGCCAATCCCTGGATACCATAACCACCGGCTTTGTCGGCCGGTTCACCACTTTGCCAATAGGCCAACATCTGCGCTTCGCTCAGCGCACTGAACCAGACCTCGGTTTTGACGGTATCTGATAACAGCCGATCCGGGGTTGCGACGGCAATGGCGGTATACACCTGATGCTGACGGTCACTTAACAAGCGCATCATTCTTAAAAAATCATCTTGATGCAGTGGCTTGCCCAGCACCTGACCATCAACCACCACAATCGTATCGGCACCGAGCACGGGTAAAGGATTGGCGCCTGATTGCGCCACCAAGCCAGCTTGGGCTTTGCTTTGGGCTAAGCGAAGCACATAGTCAGTCGCCGCCTCGGCTGGGTGCTGCGTCTCATCGACGTCCACTTTGACCAGTTCAAAGTTGACAGCCAATTGAGTTAATAATTCACGACGACGGGGAGAGGCGGATGCCAGAGCTATTTTTTGCATATCAGTTAATCAATCACTGTATTTTAAATTGACGCCTGGTACGACGCAAAAACCAGAAGATGTAAGGCCATACTATCATGCCGGTTAGCACCGGCCACAAATAAGCGGCGCGAAAATAAACCCCGGTTAAGAAGTGACTGAGCCAGAACACCAGCAGATGATAAAGCGCCAACAACAAGCCCACTAACAGGCTCTGTTGCAACACCGAAAAGTTACGAATTTTTAAATGGTTGGCAGCCACCACAAAGCAAATCACCGAATAGCCAAAGGCATTCACCCCCAGCACGGTTCCGACCATCACGTCGACCAAAAAGCCCAACATAAAGGCGGTACCAATATTGGCGCGGTGTGGCAATGCCAGTACCCAATAACACAACACCAGTAACGGCCAGTCGGGGCGGAATAATTTAACGGCAGCCGGCAATGGCATGACATTCAACAATAACGCCAGCAGCAAGGTCAGATGAATATATAAAAAACGCCAGGAATTCTGCATCAGTCCTGCCCTTGTTCAGATGGATTCATTTGTTCAAGAATTTGCGGATCGATATTGCTGATCCCTCGATGCGGCCACACTAGTAAGGCGTAACGGATCCGATCCAACTTAGCATAAGGCTCCGCCAAGACCTGCAAAAATGGTTGGCTGGCATCCCGTTGCACTTTGATAATTCGCGCCACTGGATAGCCTTCAGGAAACACACCATCGAGGCCAGACGTTAATAATCGATCACCCACTTCAACATCGGTACTGTGCGGTAAATGGATCAGTCGCAGTGCATCTGACTGGCCAATCCCTTCGGCAACGGCACTTAAACCAGTCCGTTCAACCCGCACCGAAATAGCGTGGGTATTGTCAGCAATCAGCAAAGCACGACTGCTCGACGGACCTACACTCACCACCTGTCCCAACACACCTAAATTATCGATGATCGGCTGACCATTGGTGACGCCATCGTTGGAGCCTTTATTGAGCACAATCTGATGACTAAACGGATGGCTATACACGGCCAATACTTCGGCAATTAGCCGCTGACCTTCGGTCACCGGGTTGGCACCGAGCAAAGCGCGGAGTTTATCGTTTTCCTGCTGCAAAAATTGCAGACGCTGTAACTGGCCATTTTGTAATAACAAGGTGTCTTTGAGCTGGCTATTTTCTTCGATCAGTTTTTGCTGTGACATAAACTGCTCAGAAGCACCAAACACCATATCCTGCGGCATATTGGCCAGATAGAGCAACGGGCTGACCGTTGCTGTCAGATAGGAACGCAATTGCACCGAGCTATCGGTGTAATGGTCGAGGGTGATCAGCCCGACACTGCATAAAATTGCGATAAATAACCGCAACGGCAGTGAAGGGCCACGATCAAAAAAAGGTTTCATCGCGGGTCGGCGCTCCGTGTTCAGTTAGTCGTAACTGAACACATCTCCACCGTGGACGTCGATCATTTCCAGCGCCTTACCACCGCCACGCGCCACGCAGGTTAACGGATCATCAGCAACCACCACTGGAATGCCAGTTTCTTCCATCAATAAACGGTCTAAATCGCGCAATAACGCACCACCACCGGTCAGCACCATGCCACGCTCCGCAATGTCTGATGCTAGCTCTGGCGGCGATTGTTCTAGCGCCACCATCACCGCCGAAACGATACCGGCGAGTGGCTCTTGTAACGCTTCTAAAATCTCGTTGCTGGTCAAAGTGAAGCTGCGCGGTACACCTTCAGCCAGATTGCGGCCACGCACTTCAATTTCTAGAATTTCATCACTTGGATAGGCCGAGCCGATTTCGGTTTTAATGCGCTCGGCGGTGGCTTCGCCAATCAGGATGCCGTAGTTACGACGAATGTAGTTGATAATCGCATCATCAAATTTGTCGCCGCCAATGCGCACTGATGATGAATACACCACCCCGTTTAATGAAATAATGGCAACTTCGGTGGTACCACCGCCGATATCAACTACCATCGAACCGGTCGCTTCAGACACTGGTAAACCGGCACCAATCGCGGCGGCCATCGGTTCATCAATTAAATACACTTCGCGCGCACCAGCGCCCTGTGCCGATTCACGAATGGCACGACGTTCGACCTGGGTTGAACCACAAGGCACACACACCAGTACCCGTGGGCTTGGTCGTAAAAAACTATTGCTGTGGGCTTGTTTGATAAAATGCTGCAGCATTTTTTCGGTGACGTAGAAATCGGCGATCACACCATCTTTCATTGGACGAATGGCTTTAATATTGCCAGGTGTCCGGCCTAACATCCGCTTCGCCGCATGGCCTACCGCGGCAACGCTTTTCGGACCACCAGCGCGCTCCTGGCGAATGGCAACCACTGAAGGTTCGTTCAGTACGATGCCTTGGTCTTTTACGTAAATGAGAGTATTGGCTGTGCCCAGATCGATTGATAAATCGTTAGAAAATAAACCGCGTAATTTTTTAAACATGAAAAGAGTTAATCCTACTTTATGGGGCGCCAACTACGGTCACGTGCACCTCTAAGCCACCAGCCTGGGTCATCCCCTTCATCCTTGAAGATTCCGGGGTGTTGCCTTCGCTCGTTCGCCGCAGTCACATAAAACAGCTATGCTCCTGAGCCTCACTCACTCGGCGCCTACCCGAATCTACAATGATTTTGGGTCTACACATAACACGACAAAATTCGTGCGCATATTTTAAGAAACAATACGCGAATAAAATAGCTATATCTTACACTTTTACAAAATTAAACCAAGCAACATATCTGGGGGCAGCCCAGAGACGGCAATGTCTCGGTGTGTGTGCTCGCTGTGTGTGTCGGAGAAAGTGAATATCAGACCGGTCACGTGACAGAACGTTCCATTTGCATAACAATAGCCGCAAGGTACTGCAGGCACTTTTTGACGAAGTCATGTGACGAACATTCGAGTGTTTATACTAAAACCAGCCGTTGCTGCTGTCGGCATGCTGCTCAATTTTGCACGATGCAACGCGCTATACGGCGGGCTTTCTACAATGCTTAACCCGCTACACGCCTAATTTTCGCGCCAGAAAATTTGCCGATTGTTACCCCGAAAACCACCAAACACAGCCTCTGCTTGTGGATTTTCCAGCAATTGTGCATTACTGGGATCCCAATCATATTGCAGCCAAGGATAATCGCTGAGCTGATACTGCAACGGATACCGGCTTTCAATGCCCGGCGGCGACAGCAATAAATCAAAAGCGGCGCTGCTGCCGTTTTTCAATGTCGTAGCAGTGCCGCTTACCGTCAGAGTTGGCTGTGAACCTGCAGTCACCAACAAGCGTGAGGCGGTAACGGGGCTACAGTTGTCGCTGGTATGCGGCACAAATTGTTGGCTATTCCAATATTCTGCCTTGAGCTGTACCGGTAAATTGCTTTGCTCAGAGCCGAGCGCGTTGACAATTTGCATGCGGCCGTAACGCCAAGGCTGTGCCGTGTCGAGCGTTTTACTGAGGCAATTCGTGCTGCAGTTGTCTGTTGTGGCCGGGTGCTGGTTTAAATCAGCCAGCATACTCACATTGCCGTCGTTATCTTGTAGTTTCAGGCCAAATAACACCGACTCAAAAGGGCCATCAACCGCTGCCGCCCGCAGCAGACTAAAAGGCGCCACGGTATGCACCGAACTACCATTGTCCCAGTTCAAACCGGTGGCCAGCTGCTGTATCCGAGGGGTTAAATCAATGCCATTATTGTTGTTTTCGCCGACCAATGCTGCGGTCGCTTTGGCAAAGCTTTGACGATAATTTTGGGTCAGCTCACCCGCTTGATTAAGCGCGCGCACGGTCATCGTTAAACTGGCAGGTTGTGATAAATAATGAAAGCCAGCGCAGGTGCTGCTGATACTGCTGTTATGAATGGCAAACCGATGTGGCACGATACGGCCAAGGGCGTTGCTGATGCTGCTGCCCAAATTAAGCGACATGCCAAGATACGTCAGATTGCCACCGGCTTGTAAGCTAAAAACTCCGACTTCACTGAGGCTGAGGTTAACCGACGTTTGCGCACTTTGCTGCGCGGTATGTGTATATTGGCTTGGCGTCAACACACCGTTCACACCGCCGGCCGGTTGTACCAAACTATGTCGCAGCGGAATGTTGGTCAGGCTAAAAGAAGGCGTCGTGCTATTGTCACAATAATTAGTGTCGGTATCACTTTGCCAAGCGCGGGCGCTGACAAGCGCCGGAAATGTTTCGCCGGCTTTTTTGTAAACCGGGCAGGCGGCATTGAGCGTCGTGCAATATTGCTCGGCTGTAATACAAAGCCCCGCAGGAGCGCTGACAAAAACATCGGCTCCTTTGAGGATCAGTCCGGCATCCTTATTGGTGGCACTACCGCTATATTGAGCATGAAGGGTCAATTGGCCGGCATCGGGATAATTAACGCCGATACTGGCTTCACCATTGGCATTAAAACTAAGTAACATCGGTGTGGCACTGCCAAGCGAAGTGCCAATGACGTTGCTGCTGGAGCCATGACTGACCGAAACTTGTCCGGCAGGAACCGCCGCTGGGGTCACTGGGCTGACGTAGCTTGAAAAAAAGCTAACAGTACGGCTGACACTGGAAAAACTCGGCACGCAGGCTTGACTGCCATCATTTTTGACCGCCTTGACCACAATACCACTGGCCGGTTTTGCCGCCAGTTTATCTGGTACCGCAAAGACCAAGCCGCTATCGGCAAAAGCCACCGCACAGTTGGCCGCCGACAACGAACTGCCAATTTGACACAAAGTGCTGCTAAATGGTTTGGTCGACGGCACTGACGCGCTTACGCCAACGGTCACTGTGGCAGGCGTGGTTTGTGATAATGTGGCCGTGGCCGTGCCGCCGCTGAAATTCAAGGTATTGGCGCCAGTCAGACCCGTACCGCTGATCCAACCAGCAGTAGGATTTAACGTGGCGCTGACAGCACCTGTCACCAATTCCGTGCAAGTTGGATTTTTACAAGCTTTCACGGTGAACACTTCCGCTTTACAGGTCAGCGCCTGGCCTGAATAACTGAATTCAAAATGATCAATTTGCTCACCAACCGGCTCCGATTTTAAGGCGCAAATCTGTAGATTATCTAACTCATGAATATTATTGGCACCGCCAGTTGAGCCCGTCAGCGACAGCACAAAGTTAGTTGGCACGGCGGCCTGCCCGGTGGCGGTAAGCGCGTTAAAATTATTAATTAACGTCTGATAAC
>JBBKWN010000102.1:0-16355 GCA_037968955.1 Rheinheimera sp.
GTTTAAAGTGGAGCATACGGCGCTCAATCGCCCCATCCAATGGCAGGCAGCAACGTCGCAAAATAGTCATGGGCAACAACCCGGGCCAATGTCTGCTGCAAAAGTAACCGTCGATTTAAGTAATGCTTGGCGTCAATGGTTACCGATGTCAAATCCGACGGTTGATCCGTTATTGGAATTGCCGCACTTACCGCCCGCCGTTATCGCCATTTTAAAAGAGTTAAAAGCACAAACATTAGATGCCGCGCGCCCTATTCAACAAGCGCAGCTGCAACAACAATTGACTGCAGCATTGCAATTTAATCCGTTACAGCAATTAACGCAGACCACCAGCAGCGCCAGCACATTGGCCGTAGCACTGCAGCTGTTATTAGGTCGGCTTGCCAATCAACCCACGGCAGAGGCGAAATCTAGCCCAGCGCAGCGGCTACAAAACCTGGTGGCGCAGCTTGACCAAACTCAATCTAGCCAATTGTTAAAACAACTGGCCAGCCATGCCAGTAAAATGCAAGGCTCGCAGTTCGCCACCGCAGAACAAGCGCAAAGCCCACAGCAGCATCAACAACTGTTTATTCAACTACCCCTGCTGCAACAAGGCGAAAGTCGCTTTGCGGAACTGGCGCTTACGGAGCGGGAAGCTGACGGTAAAGCTGGTGAAGCCAAAAGGCAACAATGGCAGTTAACAATGAAATTCGATTTGGGTGATGCTGGCAATCTATTAGTGCAGGTGCGACTGACCGGGCTTGAAGTCAGCCTGCAGTTTTACGCCGAACAAGCACAGATTGTCAGTAGCGCTGAACAGTTTTTGCCGCTCCTTAAAGACCGATTAAAAATGCAGGGATTGGAAGTGACTGAAGCACAATGTCAGCTCGGCAAAATTCCTGAACAATTATTTGCTCGCAGCAACAGTTTATTGGCGGTAAGAGTATGACAGATAAGCGTTATGGTAATCGTTCGGACACCAAAGCCAACGATAAAGCCGCGGTCGCCCTGCACTACGACGGTCAGTCGGCGCCAAAAATTGTCGCCAAAGGCCACGGCGAGTTAGCGGACGAGATCATTGCGCTGGCGCGTGAACACGGTGTGCTGATCCACGAAGATGAAGAGCTCAGCAAACTATTGCGCCAAATTGAATTGGGCGACCAAATTCCAAAAGAGTTGTACTTGCTGATCGCCGAATTGATTGCCTTTTCTTATGTATTACAAGGCAAATTCCCAGAGCAATGGACCAACATTCATCAGCGGATTGATTTACGCAGCTAATGTTCTTAAGCAAAACAAGCAATGGACGCACATGCGCCGATTTTTCGGCCGCATTTAAAAATAAGCCTGTTTCTCGCCGTTCAGCTAAAAAATAAATTCATATAAAATTTAGATACTTAACCTAAAACCAAACTGGTCGGAGATCTGCAAAGCGAAAATCATCGTCTAACCTGTTAAGTCTTATCTGAATATCAACTGAACTGGGGCCAAGCCATGAATGTGCAGGATCTGAAACTCGGCATGTTGTGCCAAAGTAAAAAAGGTGTCGGGATAGTCAGTTGGATTGATGCTCAGGACAGAGCGGTGTACTTACTGGACGTCAATGACCATCAACAGCATTTTGCCATCAGCTTTGAAGATTTACTGGACGAGCCGCAGATCCATCAGGCCTCAGATATTTATTATTAATCGAATTCTCCGTTCAATAAGCCTGAGTCGGCAATGGACCAGGCTTATTTTTTTCCCCTTTAAAACAAACACGGCAATATTGAGCAGTGTATCAACGTCGGTTCATATTTATTCATGCAACTTTTCATCAATAAAAAGCCCTACAGTGGTTTCACTCTAGGGCTTTTATTGCAAACGCTGACTGCTTGGCGGTTCGCTAGACGTTTCTCTAAGTCGCTTAATCGCGGGTCCGTTTTTTGCCTTTAAACACGGGTTTGCCAGGCTTTTTCGCTTTCGCTTTTTGTTCGGCTTCTTTATCAGCTTTGGCTTTTAATTCCGGATTTTTTAATAAGATCTGGTGTTTACGCACTGCTCTTTTAATGGACGCCATCCGGCGGCGGCGCTCTTCTTTGTCTTCTGGTTTAGCCAGTGTTTCAGTCTCGTAATCCATATGCACCACTTTGCGCAAATAGTTGACCTCTTCTAACTCATATTCAGTGTAACCACCTGCCGGTAAGTGTTTTGGCAACATCAAATCGCCATAACGTACCCGGATCAGCCGATTGACCACTGCGCCTTGCGACTCCCACATCCGGCGTACTTCGCGGTTTCGACCTTCAGTTAAGGTGACATTAAACCACTTGTTAATGCCTTCGCCGCCACTGGCTTTAATTTTCTTAAACGATGCTTTTCCGTCTTCTAGCTCAACCCCGGTACGCAATTTTTGGATCATCGCATCAGTGACTTCACCAAACACCCGCACCGCGTATTCACGTTCGACTTCAAATTTGGGGTGCATTAAGCGGTTGGCCAATTCTCCATCGGTGGTGAACAACAATAAACCTGAAGTGTTGATATCTAACCGGCCGATAGCAATCCAACGTGAACCGCGAATTTTTGGCAGTCGGTCAAATACCGTCGGCCGACCTTCCGGATCGGTTCTGGAACAAATTTCACCTTCTGGTTTATGGTAGGCAATCACCCGGCAAATTTGCTCGGCTTCGGTCGCCAGTTTCACCGGATGACCATCCACTCGCACCGCTTGTGTGGCAATCACCCGGTCGCCTAAGATAGCTAATTTACCATCAATGGTGACACGGCCGGCGCTGATCCAAGTTTCCAGTTCACGACGTGAACCGACACCTGAACGTGCTAATACTTTTTGTAACTTTTCACTCATATTTTATTCCTCAGTCATCCCGACTGTGTTGGCAGTGTCGGTTTGTAAGGCAGTTCGGCCTTGCAAAGGAGTTGGATCTGACACTGCGGTGGCAAAAAGAGCTTCAGTTTCCATGCTAAGCACAGATTGGGCTGAAAACTCGGTTAAGGCGGGCAACGACGCTAAATCGGTTAGCCCAAAATAATTTAAAAATTCTTTAGTGGTGGCGTACAAACCTGGTCGGCCTGGGACTTCTTTATGCCCGACCACTTTAACCCAACCGCGATCCAGCAAGGTTCGCATAATGTGGCTACTCACCGTCACCCCTCGCACTGCTTCGATTTCGCCGCGGGTGATGGGTTGACGATAGGCAATTAATGCCATTGTTTCCAGTATGGCGCGTGAATAACGTGGTGAACGTTCTGGCCACAGTTTGGCGAGGTACTGGCTCCACTCGCTTTTGGTTTGAAACCGATAACCACTGGCCGTCGCCACCAGTTCAATACCCCGGCCTTGGTAGTCGAGCATCAGCTGCTTAATCACCAGCAGCAACCTTTTGTTGCCGATAGAAAAGTCGCTCAATACCGTTGCTGTCAACTCATCCAGCGATAATGGCCGCTCGCTAGCAAACAAGGTTGCTTCTAGTAATTGGGCAAGCTGGTTGTCATTGATTTTGGTGGCCATGCAGGGATCCTGTTGGCGAAGAAAATAGAATGCCGAGTAACGGTGCTTATTATGCCAATTTTAGATGGATCTGACCATAGGCTTGTACTTGATCGAGTAAAACCAGTTTTTCTTTCACCAGTTCTAAAATAGCCAGAAAACTGACCACCACCCCCGCCTTGCCTTCATCCAGACTAAAACACTGCTCAAACACTAAATACCCATGAGCGGCTTTAAGCTGCTCTAAAATGCGACTCATCCGCTCGCGGGTCGATAGTTTTTCTTTTGAAATATGATGATGTTGGAAATCTTTTACTCGCTTAGCAACGTCACTTAACGCCGCGACTAAGTCCGCCAACGACACATCAGGCAAAATCACTAACGGCGCAAAATTGTCGGCTAAATTGGCTTTGACTAAAAAGAAATCCCGGTCTTGCCGAGGTTGTGTATCCAAATCGGTCGCCGCTTGTTTAAATTGCTCGTATTCTTGTAGCCTTCGAATGAGCTCAGCTCTGGGATCAAGTTCGATTTCTGGTTGGTGATCATGGCGCGGCAATAACAAACGCGACTTTATTTCCGCCAACATCGCCGCCATTACCAGATATTCCGACGCCAGTTCGAAGTTCATGCCTTGCATTAAATCGATAAAGGCCATGTACTGCCGGGTGATTTCATTGACCGGCAAATCGACAATATCAAACTTATGTTTGCGAATAAGATAAAGCAAAAAGTCGAGTGGCCCTTCAAACGCTTCTAACAATACTTCTAAGGCATCGGGCGGAATATATAGATCGTCCGGCCTTTGATGAACCGCTTCACCACGGACAAAAGCCAGTGGTAACGGTGGCTGCACTGTCAGTGGTGACATCGGTTCAGTGCTTGGTAGTAGCTCAGAACTGGTTTGGGTGGTGATAGTCATCCTTTACAAAAAAGGCCCAATATCACCAGCGCCTTCCCGTACCACCACCGCGACATCGTCGGAGAAGTCGATCACCGTGGTTGGATTGGCCGGCAAAATACCGCCGTGTATGATCAAGTCGACTTGTTTTTCCAGTTGATCGCGTAAATCTTCCGGATCGGATTCAGTGAGTTCTTGCCCTGGCAGGATTAAACTCGATGACATCAGTGGCTCACCCAATTCCGCTAGCAATGCCAAGGCAATTTTGTTATCTGGAATGCGCAACCCGACGGTCTTTTTCTTTTCGTTAAGTAAGCGTTTGGGTACTTCTTTGGTGCCCCGTAGAATAAAAGTGTAAGGCCCTGGGGTATTGTTCTTCAACAAACGAAAAGCGGTATTTTCGACTTTGGCATAGACCGATAATTCTGATAAATCTCGGCACATCAACGTTAAATGGTGATCGCCACTGATTTGGCGAATTTGTAAAATACGCTCCATCGCGGCCTTATCACCAATATGACAACCTAGCGCATACCCGCTGTCGGTCGGATACACCACCACCCCGCCTTGTTTAATAATTTGCACGGCTTGTTTAATCAACCGACTTTGCGGCGTTTCCGCATGTACGTAAAAAAACTGGCTCATAGCCCGCTCCCTGCCAGCCTCGGCCAGCGCAGTAATATAATTGACAGAAAAATTCTGCAGTGAAAAATGTCTTTTATTAGCAATAGCAAGGATTTAGCGAATATTCAAGCGCGCAGTGGCGCCTTGAACACGACAAACCGCTGCGTCAAACTGCTGGGGCTTCGCCGCCAACAGGCGCAATTATGCTCGGCGCGAGCAAACTTTGGTCAAACTGCCAGTCACGCCACAGCGGCACGATATCATCGGTCATATACAAACCACGGCCAAGCTCATTCCAGTCAGTGGGCTGATGAAAATCCGAGCCTACCGAAGCGGTCAGTTCAAACAACTGACACAAGCGCCAGATTTCGCGCTTTTGCACCGGCGTTTGCTGAGGTGAGGCAACTTCTGCGGCATTCCCACCGGCAAGCGCAAATTCGCGCATTAATTTCGTCAGCCATTTGCCGTTGAGATTATATTTCAATGGATGCGCCAGCACCGCCACGCCACCCGCATCATGGATCCACTGCACAGCTGTCGCCAGCTCCACCCAATTATTTGGCACATATCCGGCTTTACCTCGCGCCAGATATTTTTTAAACACATGATTTAGCGAACTCGCTTTGCCAATATTCACTAAATGGCGAGCAAAATGAGTGCGGGTTAATGCCGCACCATTGGCAAGCGCCAACACCGCGGGTAAACAATCTGGCACATCATGCTTGGTCAAACGTCTTGCCATTTCGGTGGCGCGTTCTAGCCGCCGTTGTTGCTGGCTTTGTAAGCGGCTTTGAAGCTCTTGACAAGCCGGATTGATATTCAGGCCCACCACGTGAATTTCAAATTCATACCAGCTGGTGGAAATTTCCACGCCGTTAATCAGCTGCAAAGGCAGCTGTGCCGCCGCTATTTCGGCATGAGCAGCAGCCAGGCCGTTAGTGGTGTCATGATCGGTAATCGCCAGCACCTGTACTTTTTTTTCCACCGCCCGGCGCACTAAATCTTCTGGGCTTAACAAGCCATCCGAGCACAACGTATGGCTATGTAAATCTATTTTCATCAGCAGATCCGGCAAAGTATTGCAGTCAAATTGGACATGACCTTCAAGCAGCAGGTCACATTTTAGCGGTGGCATTGTGCCATAAAAGTCACTTGACCGGCATTAATCTATCCAACAGCCTTAGCACCCAACAACAAGGCGTGAGTGACATGGCGAGTTATAACGCCGGGCTAAGCTGGATTTGCGCTGGCGTGCTGCTTTGCTCAAGCCTGCTGCTGCCCGCAACAGGGTCAGGCATGGCACTTCGTTCAAAAGTCGCACTGATCTGCCATTGTTCCCCCTGATATTGACCATTGTTGCGTGGTCCGGTATTGATCCAAAATTGCTGACGATTAAACATTAATTCTGGGAAGTAATTTTTATTCAGGCTGGCCAACGGGTAATGATTCCAAGACTTACCGACTCTTTTATCGGTGGCTTCGAGCAAAAACGTTTGCCCATTGCGGATCGCAACCACCCAAGCGTGGCCTTCAGCGCGGTATTTACCGACCACGACCCGGGCATCAATCCCTTCTGAAATTAACCAATCCGCCAACAACAAAGCATGGTCTTCACAATCGCCGCGCAATGCACGCCAAGCCTGTGCCGAGTTTTGCCACAATTCTGACCGACCACCGTATTGCTCAGCATCCAGCTGATATACTTTGCGCTGCGCCAAGCTATACAAAGGCAACCAGTCATTGTCAGTCGCAAAGGGGCGCACACCAACCAAATAACTATTGGCAAAATGATGCTGCCAGTCGAGATCGGGGGCACTTAGCATCGCCGTGCGACCTGATTTGTCTGCCCAACCATATAAAGAGTCAGTTGGCGACTGCGCCCGCGTTAAGACGAGTGATAGATCAAATTCGGTGATCCTGCGCTCGCCGGACAACAACAGCACTTCACCACGCTGCCAGCGCGACTCAAGCAAGTGTGATGGTAAGGCATCGGCGGTGCTCTGAAGCTGTGTTAAAAACTGCCGCTGTGCCATTTGCTGGCGTTTAAAATGATCAGCATCCTCGCCGTACTGATGAATCAGCACCAAGGCGAGTAACACCAACAGCAGATAACCCCAGCGCATTTATGACTGCAAGCCAAAACAAATAATCAGCGCGACAAACAGCATCACTGCGGAGCAAAAAATAGCAACACTGACATTGTTATTGGCTAGTTCTTGTTGAATATCTAACTTTTTCAACAAGATTTTATCCACTGCCAATAACGCCAGTACCGCAACAAAAAGCGAAATAACGGTATAACTTAGATTCACCAATAAATTGATCAAGCTAGCCTGAATAAAACCTGTTTCCATTTTTGTACCTCTCATTATTTCTATAACGACGTCGAGTATCGTTTGCGGCATCATAACTGGCCAGAGTACTCAGTGCAAAATATTGAATATATAGCTATTTTTTAAAAATACACCTTATCGAAACTGACGCTATATCCCCCGGCCGATGACAGATCTCAAAGCAACTGCCTGTGGGAAGCGATGACAGGCCCCCCTACTGGCACCTATGAAGCCGGTCAAAAAGCCCGACCACTAGCAGACTTCTTTGCGTCTAAACGTTTTATTTGTAATTTCACCGAATTTCATCTTGACGCCTACCCCCAAATTGAGGTTTTATAGCGGCATAACTTTTCAGGGTGCATTTTGATGCTGCAACGTACATCGCAATTTACCAAAGCAATCGGCTGGTGGTGGCATACTCCTTAACGGGCGTGTGTTGGCGATGTTTACCCTTAAATAATCCCAAGAAGCCCGTTTAACCAAACGGGCTTTTTTTATGTCAATTTTAAACCAAAGAGAAGTAGCAGTATGAGCACAGTAATGTTGATTTCGTGGCGATGGTGGCAATTTTCGGGGGCAACTTCAGGGCCCAGTGTCGATGATTGTTATATCTAACCTCAGGAATTATTTATGATTTTTAGCCATATCACCACCGAAATCGGTCAGGTTGCCAGTATCAGCCAAACCGTTCCTTATCAAGCCGACCCGCTGGCTTGTTATCAGCAGCTTGCTGCCGACAGTCCTTATTCTTTATTGCTTGAATCCGCTGAAATTGACAGCAAAGACAATTTAAAAAGCTTGATGTTGATTGACGCCGCGCTGCGGATTGAATGTCAGGATCAACAAGTCAGCATCACGGCGATTAGCGAAAATGGCGCCTTGTTATTGCCCTTTATTGCGCAAAAGCTCGAAACGCAGGCGACCATTGGTGGCAATAACCCGCTGCTGATTAATTTTAAGCGCCCTGATCCGCTGCTCGACGAGGACAGCAAACTGGTCGCCCCCCACCCGTTTGACGTCCTTCGCACCTTACAGCATCAACTTCAAAATCAAAGTGACGAGCCTTTTGCGGTGTTTTTAGGGGGTGTCATTGGTTACGACATGGTGGCAACGGTTGAAGAATTACCGCAGGTGCCAACTGCTGAAAATCAATGCCCGGATTATCTGTTTTATTTAGCGGAAACGCTGCTGGTACTGGACCACCAAACACAACAAAGCCGGCTCATTGGCAATATCTTTTGTGGCGACAGCGCCATGGCCAACTGTTTTGTTGTGGGCAAGCGGTTAGAGCAATTAAGTGCGGCGTTAAAACAACAGCCGCAGTTTCTGCCAGCGACAGCCACAACAAACATGGCGACAACTGCCGAAGTCGACATCACCGACGCAGACTTTGTCGCACAAGTCGAAATGCTCAAACACAATATTGTCGCTGGCGACGTCTTTCAGGTGGTGCCAAGTCGTTGTTTCAGCCTGCCATGCCCTTGTCCACTGACTGCTTATGCCCGCTTAAAAACGCAAAATCCAAGCCCGTATATGTTTTTCTTACAAGATCCGGCTTTTACGCTCTTTGGCGCGTCACCGGAATCAGCACTGAAATTTGATGCGCAAAGCCGTCAGGTCGAAATTTACCCGATCGCCGGCACCCGCCGTCGCGGTTTTAATGCCAAGGGGCAAATCGATCGCGATTTAGATAGCCGCATTGAACTCGAATTACGCCAGGATGAAAAAGAAAAAGCTGAACATCTGATGCTGGTTGATTTAGCCCGTAATGACGTGGCGCGAATTAGTGTGCCGGGCAGTCGCTATGTCAAAGAATTATTAAAAGTTGATCGTTATTCGTACGTGATGCATTTGGTGTCACGGGTGGTCGGTACCCTAAAGCCAAAGCTCGATGCGCTGCACGCATATCAGGCTTGTATGAATATGGGGACATTAGTAGGCGCGCCTAAAGTGCGGGCAGCGGAGCTGATTCGGCAGGTCGAAGGCAAACGTCGTGGTAGTTACGGTGGCGCCGTCGGTTACCTCGCCGGTAACGGTGATTTTGATAGCTGCATCGTGATCCGAAGCGCTTATGCTAGCAACGGCATGGCTTATATTCAGGCAGGTGCTGGCGTGGTGTTTGATTCCATCGCCCAAGCAGAAGCGGACGAAACCCGCAGCAAGGCGCAAGCGGTGATTAGTGCCATTTTGGCCGCCGGAGGTGCAAAATGAGCAACCAAAACCAACCAACGATTGTTTATTTACTGGATAACAAAGACTCTTTCACTTACAACCTGGTCGATGAGCTGGCGCAGCTCGAGTGTGAGTTAAAGCTCTACCGCAATACGGTGCCAGCGGCATTTATCTTTGACAAAATGCAACAAGACCGACAATCCGGAGCCAGTGTAGTGTTGCTCCTATCACCCGGCCCTGGTGCGCCATCGCAAGCCGGTTCGATGCCAGCGCTGATTGCGCTTTGTGCCGGTATTTTTCCAATGCTTGGCATTTGTTTAGGCCATCAGGCGTTGGTGGAACATTATGGTGGCGTTGTTGGCCGCGCCGGTGAAACTGTGCACGGTAAAACCTCTCTCATTACACTGCAGGAACATCCGGTATTTGCCGGATTACCCAGACCATTCCCGGTGGCACGTTATCATTCTCTGATGGCGACAAAGATGCCAGATACACTGCAAGTGATTGCAAATTATCAACATATTCCGATGGCGATTGTGCATGAAGCAGACCGTGCACTTGGCTTTCAATTTCACCCGGAATCTATTTTAACCACTTTGGGTAAACCGTTACTGGCACAAAGTCTGGCGTATCTGACGATGGCAAAAAACACCGGAGCTGTGTTATGAGTCAGCAACAACCATCAACACAGGCGCAGCAAGAACAGCACGAGCGTAAGCTGCAAGAAAAAGAGCCTTTTGCTGCCCAAACCTATTTGCATCAACTCTTAGCCGGTGAAAGCCTGAGTCAGCAGCAAAGCGAAACCTTTTTCAGTGCAGTTGCCCAAGGCGAAGTTGAGCCCGTGCTGCTGTCGGCCGTGCTAGTGGCATTAAAACTTAAAGGTGAAACCGCCGATGAAGTGGCGGGCGCCGCATTGGCGTTTCGAAAAGCGGCCACCACCTTCCCAGCCTTAGATTTTGCAAGCATTGATTGCTGCGGTACCGGTGGTGATGGCAGCAATACCATCAACATTTCAACGACAGCCGCGCTGGTCGCACCTGATTTTGATCTAAAAGTGGCCAAACATGGCAATCGCTCCGTATCGTCACAAAGTGGCTCCGCCGACTTACTGGAACAGCTGGGTGTCAACATTCAGCAAACTCCGGCAACGGCGGCGACTGCGTTACAACAAGCCGGCGTCAGCTTTTTGTTTGCGCCGGTCTATCATCCGGGCATTCGCCATGCGATGCCGGTGCGAACGGCGTTAAAAACCCGCACCTTGTTTAACCTACTGGGGCCGCTGTTAAATCCGGTGGCGCCAGAGTTTCAGCTGCTCGGTGTATACGATGCAAAGCTATGTAACCTGATGGCTCAGGCGCTGTTGCAGTTGGGCGTCAAGCGCGCCTGGGTGGTGCATGGGGCTGGCTGTGATGAAATTGCCTTGCACGGTGTCACACAGGTCACCGAAATAAACGATGGCAAGCTGCACCAGTTTGAACTGACGGCAGCTGATTTTGGCTTACCAGTCATCGCACTCAGCGAATTGGCGGGTGGCGATCCAGCGCAAAACGCGGCGGCAAGCATTGCCATTCTCAATGGCACGGCACCGCATGCACACTTAGCTGCGATTGCGGCCAATGTGGCGGCGATGCGAAAAATTGCCGGTCAAGGTGAAGATTTAGCAGCACTTACCCATGAGGTGCTGCAGCATTTACAACAAGGCAAAGCAGGTAAAGCGCTGACGCTATTACAGGAGATCAGTCATGGCTAACGTGCTTGACACTATCATCAGTCATAAACGGCTGGAATTAGCAGAAATGAAGGCGCAGCGACCGCTGGAAAGTTTCAGTGCCGACGTACGCCCGACATCACGGAATTTTTTACAGGCGCTGCTCAAACCCGGCGCCCGGTTTATTTTGGAATGCAAAAAGGCCTCGCCGTCTAAAGGCTTGATCCGCGCTAATTTTGATTTAGATGAAATTGCCTCGGTGTATGGTCAATATGCGGACTGCATTTCAGTGCTGACCGATAACAAGTTTTTTCAGGGTAGTTACGATTATCTGGTGCAAATGCGGCAAAAAGTGCAACAGCCGCTGTTGCACAAAGACTTTATTATCGACCCCTATCAGATTTACCTCGGCCGTTTGTGCGGCGCTGATGCCGTATTGCTGATGTTATCGGTGCTGGATGATGCCGAGTACCAGTTGCTGGCGGAAACCGCGCATCAATTAAATATGACCGTGCTGACCGAAGTCAGTAACGAGCAAGAAACCTTTCGCGCCGTTGAACTAAAAGCGGAACTGATTGGGATTAATAACCGCGATTTGCGGACATTAGATACCCATCTTGATACCAGTTTCCGGCTAGCACGTCTTATTCCACCGGGCACGCCATTGGTGTCTGAATCCGGCATTTATCACAATCACCAGGTGCGGCATTTGCGTAAAGTGGCCAAAGCGTTTTTGGTCGGCAGTTCGTTGATGGCACAAACCGATTTGGCTGCAGCCGTGCGATCTTTGGTGCTGGGCGAACATAAAGTCTGTGGTTTAACCACCCCCGAACAAGCGGTGAATGTTGAGCATGCAGGTGCTTATTTTGGCGGGCTGATTTTTTATCCGAAGTCGCCCCGCTTTGTCAGCATGGCGCAGGCAAAAAGCATTATCGCCGCCGCCCCGTTGCGTTATGTCGGCGTGTTTGTGAATGAAGCGCTGACACAAGTCGCATTCGTTGCTAAAGAACTCGGGTTGGCCGCAGTGCAACTGCATGGTGGCGAAGATGACAGTTATTTGCATCAGCTTCGCGAGTTGCTGCCCGAAGCGGTAGAAATTTGGAAAGCTTATCGAGTCAAAGATCAGTTGCCGCAATTTAGCCGGCTGCCGGATCGCATCTTACTGGATAGCTTTGCCCCGGGTATTCCGGGTGGCACCGGCCTTAAGTTTGATTGGTCGTTGTTACAGCAACAACTTTTGCAAAAACCAGTAATGTTGGCCGGAGGTCTGACACCGGAAAATCTTCGTGCGGCCCTGCCGTTGGCCATTACCGGCCTTGATATGAACTCGGGACTGGAGTCCGCCCCTGGGGTGAAAGATCCAGCCAAAATCGCGATTGCCTTTCAACAGATCAGAGAATTCAGCTATGACTAAGCGCACACTTAACCCTTATTTCGGCGAATATGGCGGCATGTTTGTGCCAGAACTGTTAGTTCCGGCCTTGCGTCAACTCGAACAGGCTTTTATTGATGCCCAGGAAGATCCAGCCTTTCATGCTGAGTTTCAGCATTTATTGACCCATTATGCCGGCCGGCCAACACCATTGACCTTATGTCGCAATATCAGTCCTAACCCGATGGTGAAAATTTACCTAAAGCGGGAAGACTTACTGCACGGTGGTGCCCATAAAACCAATCAGGTGTTAGGTCAGGCGTTGCTGGCCAAACGGATGGGTAAAAAAGATATCATCGCTGAAACCGGTGCCGGCCAGCACGGTGTCGCGACGGCGCTAGCCTGTGCGTTATTGGGCCTTAACTGCAAAATTTATATGGGCGCCAAAGATATTGAACGCCAGCAGCCAAACGTGTTTCGGATGAAACTGATGGGCGCGACTGTTATTCCGGTTACGGCTGGCTCTGGCACGCTCAAAGACGCGGTCAACGAAGCGATGCGGGATTGGTCAGGCAGTTATGCCACCAGCCATTATCTGCTGGGTACCGCTGCCGGCCCACACCCCTTCCCGACCATTGTCCGCGAATTTCAGAAAATGATTGGTGAAGAAGCCAAGCAACAAATTCTGCTGGCCGAAGGTAAATTGCCAGACGCGGTCTTGGCCTGTGTTGGCGGCGGCTCGAATGCGATTGGCATGTTTGCCGATTTTATCCCCGATGAACAAGTCCAACTGATTGGCATCGAACCAGGCGGTATGGGCATCAATACTCATCAGCATGGTGCTGCACTGTCGACCGGTAGTTTTGGTATTTTACACGGCGCTTATACCGCCATTATGCAAACCACAGATGGCCAAATTGAAGAGTCGTATTCAATTTCTGCTGGTTTAGACTACCCTGCCGTTGGCCCGCAACATACACATCTGGCGGCAATTGGCCGGGCGCAGTATGTGGCGATTAACGATGACGAAGCATTAGCAGCCTTTCAATTGCTGGCCAAAAGTGAAGGCATTATTCCGGCACTGGAAAGCTCACACGCACTGGCGCACGCCATTAAAATGGCCGCAGCAGCGACCGAGCCTATGGTGCTATTGGTGAATTTATCCGGTCGTGGTGACAAAGATTTAGGCCATGTGATGGCGGTACTCGCTGAACAAAAAGCGGCCGAGCAGCAAGCCGCCGAGCAAAAAGCTGCAGCAGAACAAGCAGCTGCTTCACAACAGCAACAATAAATTTAGCGTAAGCCGGTGGTTGCACAGCAGCACCGGCGAGAATCGCGGCACTATTTGCCGCCAAGGACTCAAGATGCAACGTTATGATTTGATGTTTAAACGCTTAAGCGATCAAAAAGAAGGGGCTTTTGTACCCTTTGTCACTGTCGGCGACCCATCGCTGGCATTATCGTTCGAAATTATCAAAACCCTGATTGATCAAGGTGCCGACGCGCTGGAGTTGGGCATTCCATTCTCCGATCCGATCGCCGATGGCCCGACCATTCAAAATGCCAATATCCGCGCTTTAGCGGCGGGCGTGACCCCAGCACAATGCTTTGAACTGATCAGTAAAATCCGGGCTTACAATGCCGATATTCCGATCGGTTTGTTGTTGTACAGCAATTTAGTACTGGCGCGCGGCATTGACACTTTTTACCGCACCGCCAAAGCCGCTGGCGTCGATTCAATCCTGATTGCCGACGTGCCGCTGCATGAAAGCAAAATGTTCAGAAACGTGGCAACAAAATACGACATCGCGCAGATTTTTATCGCGCCGCCGAATATCACTCAGGACGGTCTGAACGAGCTGGCCAGCTATGGCCGCGGTTATACCTATTTGCTCAGCCGTGCTGGGGTGACCGGTACCGAAACTGCCGCGACCATGCCCGCTTCGCAACTGGTGCAACAGCTGCGGGATGTCAATGCCGCCCCAACGTTGCTTGGTTTTGGCATCTCCAAACCAGAGCATGTCAAAGCGGCGCTTGACGCCGGTGCGGCTGGAGCGATTTCCGGTTCCGCTATTGTGCAGATAATTGAAAAATATCAGCACGACCAAGCCACCTTAGTACAAGTACTTGGCCATTTTGTCGCCGAGATGAAAGCAGCAACACGACGCTAAGTTTGTGGTGACCGCGTGAACATCCTCCCAAAGCAAAAGCTAGCGGAGGATGTCTAAGTATGAGTGCAACACGAAGGACACTGCTGGGCGCAACCCACAAAAAACCAGCTAACTCATTGTATTTTATGATACTTTTAAATGAGAGTTAAGTGCGGCATTTACAGTACGCCATTGGCAGATAGGGCCGCAGTGGCAGATAAAGTAGAAGGCGTTATCCCCTGCCGTAATTACCGGCTGGCAGCACTTGCTTTGACGAAAGTGAGCAGCGCATATTCGTTGCATGATGGATTGCGTTCCATCACAGGCACTGAAGCTGTTAAGATGTGCGACGCCTTTTTTTATCGGGTAAACCATTCATTCGAAAGTGGCGTAAAGCTAGTTCAACCAGCCAAAAGGGCAATGACTCTGTTATGCGTTATATCAACACCCCCAATTACGACCATCAGCAACAAGATAAAATTGGCATTTTGTTAACCAATTTGGGCACGCCTGATGCGCCGACGCCCAAAGCCTTACACCGTTATTTAAAACAATTTTTATCGGATCCGCGGGTGGTGGAAGTGCCGCGCCTTCTATGGTGGCTGATTTTAAATGGGGTTATTTTGCGGATCCGGCCGCGTCGTTCAGCCAAAGCCTATGCGACCGTGTTTACGGAACAGGGTTCTCCGCTACTATTTAACACCCAGGCGCAAAGTGACGCGATTGCAGCGCAGTTGCAACTGCAGGGCATGCAAAACGTGGTGGTCGATTTTGCCATGCGCTACGGCAATCCTAGTTTTGATGCCGTGCTGCAAAAGATGTTTGCCCAAGGCGTGCGAAAGCTGTTGGTATTGCCTTTGTATCCGCAATATTCTGGGTCAACCTCAGCCTCCACTTTTGATGAACTGGCTAACCATTTTACCCGCCGTCGCTGGTTGCCGGACTTAAGGTTCATTTCTCATTACCCAGATTATGCCCCTTTTATCCATGCCGCTGCTGAGAAAATTCGCCAGCACTGGCAGCAGCATGGCCAAGCCGATAAGCTGCTATTTTCCTACCACGGGGTGCCCAAACGCTATTTACTCAATGGCGACCCTTACCACTGCGAATGTTATAAAACCACACGGCTGATTGCCGAGCAGTTGGGGCTCACTAAAGATCAATATCTAACAACCTTCCAATCGCGGTTTGGCCGCGAAGAATGGCTAAAGCCTTATACCGACGAAACGCTCAAAGCATTGCCAGCACAAGGCGTAAAAAGCGTGCAAATATTTTGTCCGGGTTTTGCCGCAGACTGCCTGGAAACCATTGAAGAAATTGGTGAAGAGAACAAAGAGTACTTTTTACATGCGGGCGGCGAGCGTTATGAATATATCACCGCTCTAAATGCCGACCCTTTGCACATCGACGCGCTATGCCAACTGATCAAAGATAATCTGCAAGGTTGGCAAGTGGCGGCGGATGCTGAGCGTGCGCCAAGGGCAACTTGCCTGCGCGGCGAAAAGTATCCAGACTCGACCTCAGGCTCTTAGGCAGCAGTCGGTTCACGCAGCGACCAAATAGCCTTTTGGTTTCTGCGGCTTAGTCTTTCCTGCAGTTACTTAATTTCAATCAATATTTCATTCC
>JBBKWN010000103.1:0-18457 GCA_037968955.1 Rheinheimera sp.
TTAATTAAATGATACTGCTATAGCCCAACATTAAATTGCTTTGTAAAGTGATACCAACTGCATGCCCCTCTGGTGGGCACTAATCATGAAAGGATATCCAGATTAGCCTTTACAACGACAATGCCACTGAGTATTTCCGCCAGTATGAAGCGGTTTCAGCAATAGAGGTGCATCGGTGCTGGCTTAGTCAGCTGGCTCAACAACAGACTGGCCTTGCGTTGGATATTGGCGCCGGCTCTGGGCGCGATGCCCGGTTTTTAGCTACCCAGGGTTTTGCGGTGACCGCGGTAGAGCCGGCAGATTTACTGCGTGAGCAAGCCATTGCCTATTGGCAACAGCTGCCAGCACCACGCCCCGATATTCAATGGCTCGCAGACCAACTTCCCGACTTATCAAAAGTGCGTGCCCTTGGGAAAGTTTTTGATCTGGTACTGCTCTCTGCGGTGTGGATGCACTTAACGTCAGCTGAGCGAAATCACGCTTTGCCAGTACTTTCAAATCTACTGGCACCCGGTGCTCTGTTGGTAATGACCCTACGCCACGGCGACTTTGCGGATGGCCGTAGGAGTTACCCAGTTAGTGCGGACGAAATATTGAGCTTGATCAGTCGGCACCAGTTATCGCTGTCACCGACACTTGCCACCGGTTTAGAGCCTGATGCCCTTGGCCGCAGCGATGTGCTATGGCAGACTGTGGTACTAAAAAAGGGATAAACAAGGTAACCCACGGATGAGCCTAGAGTTTTACCTGCAAAAATTCCAAGATTTAAACACGCTGCGCCAACATGGTCACAGCAAGCCTCATAAGGTTTGTATGTTGTTGGCTGTGATGGATCTTATCTGCATGGGGTCTATCAACAGCAATCAAATTGAACTGAATGCGCAACTAAAACATTGTTTTAGCGTTCATTTTGCTAGGCTACGCGCAGGCAATGACGCCGATACGCCAGAAAATCCATTTTTCTATTTACGCTCTGAAGGCTTTTGGCATCTGAAGTACCTGCCAGGTGTAGATGCCAGCACGGTGGATCGCTATAGCAAAAGCAAAGTTGCTTATGCCTATCTCGACGATGAATTATTTGAGTTTTTTCAAAGCAGTATTATCAGCGCCGACCTGCGCTTAGCACTCACTCTCAACCTGACCCGCTTACCTGAGCTTTATCAGCGCTGGGCTGAACAGCTAGGCAAATCATCCACCACGACTCAGCACTATTTAGATGCAGTGCAAGGTCAACTTAGTGACATGGCGCAACGGCATGGTTTCAGCAACACTAGCCTCGCGGATATTGGCTCGTACCATCACTATCAGCACACCATCACGCCATTACTTGAACTTGCTGAATTTAAAGCCAAAAATCTGCAATATAAATCCCGTTTCAGACAGGCATTAAAGAGCTATGGCGAGTTTTTAGCCGATTTAGGCCAAGTGGATGTCGCCGCAGATGTCGATGAAATCTTGTTATCGTCGAGCCTGTCACCGACCGAAAAATCAGTGCTGGTGAATACCCGCCTCGGCCAAGGCCGCTTTCGCGAACACTTGATACAACAATGGCAAGGCTGCGCTGTCACGGGCTATCCAATGCCCGCGATGTTGGTCGCGTCGCATATTAAACCTTGGCGCGCCGCTGACAATTTCGAACGGCTTGATCCAGACAATGGCTTGTTGTTACTGGCCAACCTGGATAAAGCCTTTGATAAAGGTTTTATCAGTTTTGAACACAGCGGCCGTATTTTGCTCTCTTCCACACTGGAACGCCCAAGCATGCTGGGAATTCGCCCTGATATGATACTTAAAGTACGTGACGGCCACCGAAAATATTTGTCTTATCATCGAGATAGAGTGTTTGCCGGTTGAGCATCAATCCCAAATAATACAACTCAATAAACTTCATCTCAGGGACGGGAAACGCATGCAACAACTTGGCATTTACGAGCAACTCATCACCCAGCTAGTACAAACGAATTTAGACCGTGAGCGTTTTTATATTGATGAGCGTCAACTGAGTAGTAGCGAAGCCGCGGATTGGTTTTCACGTTTTCTGACCAAGATCTTTGCGTATGCGATTGGCGCCGTGCCAAGCGGCGATAACCAGCTAAAACAACAAATTGACCTCGCCAATAACCTGCTGCTTTGGCTGAAACAACAAATTCAACACGATGATTTGTTTGAGGAAAACCTGATTGATTCACAGGGGAAAATTCTCAGAGCCATTTATAGCTTCGAAAATCCGGTGGCAGCTGACTTACAAAAATATGTTGAGCAAATATTCCCGCTCACTGGCTTAAGGCAAAGCGAATTGTTTTGTGGCAGCAATGCTGGTATTTCGATGGAAGCCGAGCTAAAACGTGAAATTCTTTCGGCCGACAAAATCTATTGGCTAGTCTCGTTTATTAAATGGACTGGCATTCGCATTTTTAGTAACGAACTCAAAGCCTTTACCGAAAGCGGCCGCGAGCTAAAAATTATTACCACCTCCTACATGGGCGCGACAGACGCGAAGGCTGTGGAGTTTCTGGCTGCACTGCCCAACACCGAAGTGAAACTAAGTTACAACACCCAGCGCGAACGCTTACACGCTAAAAGCTACCTGTTTTTACGCAATACCGGCTTTCATACCGGCTATATTGGCTCGTCGAATCTTTCACATTCGGCACTGACCAGCGGCTTGGAATGGAACTTAAAAATTACCTCGCAAGAAATTCCACATATTATTCAGAAGTCATTAAACACCTTCGAGACCTATTGGGCATCCAAAGAGTTTGAAGTTTTTGATGGTTCGCCGGACAGTAAAACCAGATTAAAGCAGGCATTACAACAAGCGGGTGTTCAGCAAGACGACCGTTCAAACTACTTCTTTGACCTGAAGCCTTATCCACATCAACGTGACATTTTAGAGCAACTGAGCGTCGAACGGTCGGTGCATGGCCGTTATCGCAATTTGGTGGTCGCCGCCACTGGCACGGGTAAAACGCTGATTTCAGCCTTTGATTTCGAGCGTTTTTGGCAACTTAAACCCGGTGCAACTTTCTTGTTTATCGCCCATCGTGAAGAGATTTTAAAACAAGCACGAGCTGCTTACCGTGGCGTGCTACGAGACGGTCAATTTGGTGAATTGTGGGTCGGCAATTATCAACCTGCCCATTACCGCCAATTGTTTGTTTCCATACAAACACTGAATAATCAGTTAGATCAGTTAAAACTCAGCGCTGACTTTTACGATTTTATCGTGATCGATGAAGTGCATCACGTCACTGCGCAAAGCTACCGAAAACTATTGAATTATTTTAACCCAGAGATTTTAGTGGGCCTCACCGCCACCCCAGAGCGGCATGACGGTGGTGATATTCTGGCTGACTTTGGCAACGTCATTGCTACTGAAATAAGGTTACCAGAAGCAGTCAATCAGCGGCATTTGTGCCCATTCCAGTACTTTGCGGTCGATGATGATACCGATCTGCGCCAGATTAGCTGGTCAAGTGGACGCTATGATCTGGCGCAACTAACCAATCTGTACACCCATAACCAAGCACGAGTCGATAAGATTTTGCGCTCGATGCAACAAATCATCACCGATCTGGGTACGATGCGCGCCCTCGCTTTTTGTGTCAGCCGCGACCATGCAAATTTTATGGTGCAACAGTTTTTACTCAAAGGCATTAAAGCGGATATTCTCACCAGCGACAACCGCGACGAACGGAGCCAAAAACAGCAAGCGATCCGCTCTGGTGCCATTAACGTGTTGTGTGTAGTCGATATCTTTAACGAAGGGGTCGACATCCCTGAAATTGACACGTTGTTATTTTTGCGTCCGACCGAAAGCCTGACCATTTTCCTGCAGCAATTGGGGCGCGGCTTACGCTTATCCTTGCATAAACAGTGTTGTACCGTACTGGATTTTGTCGGTAACGCCCGGCCCGAATATGATTTTGCGAATAAATTCCGCGCACTCATGGGGCGCAGCAACCGGGCCATCGAGGATGAAATCAAACAAGGTTTCCCCAATGCGCCGCTGGGTTGCAGCATTGAACTCAGTAAACAAGCACAGGAACTGATCCTGCGAAATATCCGCAGTGCGATCTTTAATGCACACAAGTTACGCACGGCAGTGCAACAGTTCAGACAACACCATAGCGAACCACTCACGCTCATCAATTTCTTACGTTTCAATAAAACGTTGAGTATTCACGACCTTTACAAACAACGCGGCTGGGTAGAGCTGCTGCTTGAAGCGAATGCGCTTAAACAGTACCAAGTTCAATCAACACTATTGCAGGCTGCCGAAGAACAGCCACTGACGGCATACACCGTGCCAACGGCAGATTTGGTGCAGCGTTTTAGCAAAGCAATCAAAAACAGAGTGTTAGGCTGCGACGACTATAGCTACCTTCAGTACCTAAAAAACCTATGCCTGCATGAATTCAAAAACGTCGATGAAACCGACCTCAAAGCAGTGATCTGTCATTATGATTTTTGGCAACAACCGGGCACAGCGCTAGGCTTTGCATCGCTGAGCGAGAGCTTAGCGGCATTGCACCATCCGCTGCTCAGCAACGAGCTCGCCGAAGTAGCAACTTGGCAGATGCAACAAATCAAACATCACCAACTGCCGATGCCTGCACTTAGCGATGTTTCGCTGAAACTGCACGCCAGATATGCGCGTGAACAGATTATTGCGGCATTTGGTGCCACTACTTTTGCCAAGCAGGCAGTGTCACGAGAAGGTGTCTTTGTGGTTAAAGACAGCAATTTTGAACTACTTTTTGTCACTTTAAACAAAAACCCAAAGGTTTTTTCAGCCAATACCATGTACCACGACTACGCCATCAATGAATGGCGTTTTCACTGGCAGTCCCAAAACAGTGCTCGGCCAGAGCGCGGCCGCGGTCTGGAGTACATTAACCATAAGACTATTGGCAAACGGCTGTTTTTATTCGTCCGCGAGCAAAGCGACGATGAGTACGGTCGCACTATGGGATTTGTCAATTTTGGTGAAGTCGCTTATGTCAGTCACACCGGTTCACAGCCGATGAACATCATCTGGCAATTGCAGCACGCAATGCCTGATTTTATGTGGCATGACGCGGCGAAGCTGGCAGTGGGTTGATACTCGCCAAAAAGGGAGTTAAATTTTGATGTCTCGAACATCGAAAAACATGAGAGCGATAAAAACGCCTCTGAATGCAATGCAAAGGATTGCCAATGGCTCGACATACTGTTCGTTATTTCCATCAAGTTTTATCAGGTTTTGTGGGAAACATGCGGTGGCAGTGCAGATTATTGCTACTGTTGATTCTCTGTAGCAACGTCATGGCACAGTCGCCAACTTACGCACAATACTCAGAAAGTGCCTGCTTGCTGATTGCCGATCAAGTGCAGCGATTTGCGCAGCAGCCCAACTTGCCATCCTATCAGGATGCACTCAAAAACTATCGTCGCCATTGCCAACAGCCGGTGTCTCAGCAGGCCAAACCCTATTTCGACGAGTCCAGACTGGGGCTACAAAATCCGACAACAAAAACTCCGGCATCGCCTGCGGTCATGGTAGCGCCGGTAGCACCGATCAATTATGCGGTGCAACCGCTGCAAGTAGCGGCAGAAGGCCTTATCAAACACCTATTTTGGCTATTGCCGATGGTGTCGGTGATTTTTGCGTTTCGTTTGTTATTCAAAGGATTTTGGGGGCTCAATCGCAGTGAAATTCTTGGCCGAATGGCAGAGCGTAAACTGGCAAAATTGCTGGCTAGGCAGCTATCGACTGGGTACACGCACTACCACAACATAGTTCTTAAAACTGCCCAAGGTGATTTAACGGAAATTGATCATTTGGTGGTAAGTCCCTTTGGTATTTTTGTCATTGAAGTGAAAAACTATCAAGGGTGGATTTTCGGTACTGAGCATCAGGAAAAGTGGGTCGTGCAGCATTATCGTCACAAGCATCAATTCCAGAATCCACTGCGACAAAACTATAAGCACACCCAAGCTGTGGCCTATGTTTTAGACATTGACAGCAAAACTGAGCCAGACAAAATTTACTCTGTGATAACCTTTAGCGAGCGTGCACAGTTTAAAACCCCAATGCCCGACAATGTTCTACATATCGATGACGTTCATCACCATATCCGTAAAATAAGCGCATTAGGTCGCAAGATGTCCGACGAAGCAGTACTTCGTTATACCGCAAGGTTCAATCTGCTAGCTGCAGATGCCCCAACCTTGCGCAAGGAGCATAAGATCCAGCAACAAGGGCAACAGTTGTTGCGGGAAATCAATTGAGGGAATAGGTTGTTTGTGTCAAAAAGGTCTTCAGATGACTGACATCTCACAGATCAAAGTGCAAATGGGACCAAATACCTCGTACTCCTACCACCTGCCTCAGTCCTCACCAAACAACCCAATTCAACCAGTTGGGCTAAATGTCGGCTGGCGGTTGCCGGGCTAACTTTGGCAACTTTGCCGTATTGGCTGTTGCTGATGCCTTCGCTGAAATAGCCGTCCAGCAAGCGGTTTAGAACTTTGACTTGCTCTTGACTCAGCTGGGTTTGAGCAACCCGTTGCCAGAACCTGGTTTTTTGCAGGGTTTGTTCGATATCGTCCAGTACCTGCTGCATGCAGGCTGCCAGCGTGTCGAGAAACCAGACCAACCAGGCGGTAATATCGGTATCCCCTTTTTGGCTTTGCTCAAGGACATCGTAGTAACCGCTACGTCGCTCCAAGATGGCAACCGACATGGCATAAAAGCGGATGGACTGATGCTCTGCTTGCGCCAACGCGAGATCAGTCAATAACCTTGCTAATCGGCAATTGCCATCTTCCAGCGGATGAATGGTAATAAACCAGAAATGCGCGATTCCGGCACGCAGCAGCGGGTCTAAATTGGCATCTTCCTTTGATCGGTTAAACCAGTCGACAAAGCAATGCAGCTCGCTCTCCAACACCTGGCGCGGTGGTGCTTCAAAATGCACTTTGGGACGCTCGATTCTCCCTGAGACAACCTGCATTGGCGCGTCGCCGCGAAGCTTCCCGCCCTGCACCCGCTGCACTATTTTCTCTCTCTGCATGAATGAGCTATCAGACGGAATTAGCCAAGCATGCCATTGCAACAATCGTTCTAGCGTTAACGGCTGCTGCCAATTTCCAACCGCATCAGTCACCATCGCGGCAAGTCCGTCAGACTGGGCTGTCGTCGCAACAGTTTGTGTTTCATCAATCCCCAGCTTGCGGGCCAATGAAGAACGCACTTCACTATGATTCAAGCGCTCGCCTTCAATGGCGCTGGAAGTCAGAATATTTGCCAGCATGGTATCTAATGCCGCCTGCTGATTTTGCTGATCTCGCCGATGATGCTCAGGTGGGTCGTGGTCTGCGAAATATGGTTAAAGAAGGTTTGCTGATGAAAATTGGCCACCGACAAGTCTATAGCATCTCGACGACACACCTTGACCGCACCAGTTAACAGGTGCTATTAATGGCACCAAATTATGGCAGGACCATTGTTATGCACGTTAAATTTTCCGAGGATGTTGTTCCTCTGTCAGACCTTAAGATCAACCCTGGAAAAGTGGTTAGCCGGGCGCAAGACACACACCGCCCCATTCTGCTGACGAGTCGTGGACGCGGCATCGCTGTTGTGCAGGGGCTCGACGATTATGAGAAAACTGCAGAAGAGTTGCGGTTTGTAAAGGCGGTTGCACACGGGCTGATGGATGTTCGTGAGGGAAACACTGTCTCGTTAGAAGATGCCAAAAAAGCATTAGGCATCAAGTAAATGGAATTACGCATCGCAAAGTCCGCTCTTGGGGACTTACAGGCTATTCAAGCGTATTACATTGAGCAGGGCGTGCCACATATCGGAAACGATTTCATAACTGCTATCGTGCAGCGCATCGAAATGCTGCAACTTCACCCTGATGCCGGCCGAATTGTGCCTGAATTCAACCTAGAACATATTCGCGAATTGATCCATGCTCCATTTCGAGTGGTCTACCTCAGGCAGGTGCTAGAGGTTGTGCTCATTCGAGTCTGGCGAAGTGAAAGGCAGCTCGCATTGCCTGCTAGCGACATATAGCAAGGCACGAAGATTTCTTGGTTCAGTCCGGTTTTTTATGCGGGGGGTAAGGCAGGGTGAGATCTCGAATGTTTTTTAGCCACTTTTGTTAAAAGTTACAGCACCTGCCGCTTTATGATCAGATACTGCCTTTTACTGCTAATTAATGAGTTCAAACTACGCAATAGCATTTGATGCCTGTGTGCTTTACCCAGCTTCGCTTCGCAGCTTGTTGATATCTCTGGTTGCCACCAAACTACAACTTCAGTCGTTGCTGCAACCCTGCCGGTGATACATAGCTCACCTCTTTGCCTTTTTTGCTTTTCGTCGGCATCAACAAATCTGCATCCACCAAGCCATTTAAATAGGTTCTGGCGGTGTTTTCAGTGATATCAAACTCCACTGCGACCTGCTTAGCGGTAAACACTTTACCGGGTTGTTTCAATGCATCTTTGAGAAGTTCAAGCTGGCCACGCTTGAGCTTTTGCGACACTGGGCTTTTTTCAACCCACTCGATAAAGTGATAGAAATCTGACTTTTTCGCTGCAATATGCGCCCGCAGTGCATCAACTGCTTTGATGATCACATCCACCTGATGGTAAATGAAGTACGTCAGATCAAAATCATCGGTCTCGGTGTAAATGTAGGCCGTGTCATAGTCACTTCTTTTTTCTTTGATGAGCTTACTGATAGACACAAACTCAAACAGCCAGTAACCGCAGCGCAGCATATACCAGTAAAACAAGGCCCTAGCCGTTCTGCCATTGCCGTCGCCAAATGGATGGATGTAGCCAATCATGAAATGCAGAATAATGGCTTTGATCACCGGATGAATAAAGCTATTGGCACTTTCCAAATGGTTTTCGTTGGCGAACTCGCAAAGCGCGCTGAGCCGTTCTTTCAGCGTGCTGTAACAAGGTGGTGTATGCGCGACCTCGTTATAGATATTACGTACGTCGATCTCATTGTCTTGTCTTAGCTCGCCAGGCTTCGCATCATTATCAATCGCATTAAAAGTTGCTACCTGGTGCAGCTCTAAAATCAGATCAATGGAAAGTTGCTCGTCTTTCTTCTCAACGGCTTTTTTCATCAATAGATAATTATTGAAAATCATCTGTTCAGATTTATCTGTTGGTGTCCTGCTGGTTTCTAACATTTCTTTGGCAACAGCTCTGGTCGTCGATGCCCCCTCCAGCTGCGATGAAGTAATGGCCTCCTCCATCATCAGACTTTTCACCAAATATCTGTCTTTTTCCTTCGCTGTGATGAAAGCTCCATCTCCTAGGTCGTGGCCACCGCCAGTGCTTTTGTCGATGTGATGAAGTTTGGCAAACAGCGACTCAGGCACACAGTAGCTGAAATATTCGCCCTCTTTGTCTGCGCTGAGCATTGGCAGAGTTTTCAACATCGTTTTTCTGGCAAACTTCGTCGCTACCCATGCTGCCTCTTCAGAAATTCCTTTGGGCACCCGCCACATGAACTTATCCCAATGCAGGTAAAGCCCTTCTTCGTTCGTTGCACCGAACTTGCCAAACAAAGCGAAGTACTCAGCAGCAGGCATGCTTTGCAATAGTTCGTCCAACGATTTTGGCACTCTTACCCTAGCCATAGCCCAACCTTAAACGTAATTTTAGTAATTTGAGTTTAGTCACCACTAAATGCATGTCAACGAAAATATCAATTTTTGCGTTTTACTTGCAGCTTTCCAATGTTTGTTCGCGCTTGGTTCTATTACGACAATTTAGATCATCGGTGAACGATGCATTTGTTCTGACGAACGCACCTGAGATTAATTACGCACCTGTTATTCAAAAAGCATTGAATCAAAACGGATGAATACAACGTTCACGAGACCGCTATTTTGTACCCCATGGCCTTGTAACTTTTCTCACGCTTGGCAAACATCCGCTGCAGCATCGGGAAACCGCAGTCGACATAATCGTGGATGGTGACCAAAGTTTTACCGGCAGACTCACGATGAATACGACCGGCATATTGCGCCAGTGCGCCTTTCCAGGCGATGGGCATGGCCAGAAAGAGTGTGTCTAACCTTGGTAAGTCAAAACCTTCACCAATGTATTTTCCGGTTGCAACGACAACTTTGGCCGTCTTTAGATGTTCATTGGCACTTTTGCGATCGGCAGCCTTCATCGCGCCAGTGAGGATAACCGAATCAATCCCTTTATCTTGCAGTAGACGATGAAGCATTTGCGCGTGTTCACGTCTTTCGGTTAGCACCAATGGATGTCGCTGCGCATCAATACTTTGCAGGATATCCGCCACAATTCGGTGGGTGCGGGACTCATTGTCCACAATGGCTCGATAGGCATCGGTTATTTTCAGTCGCTCTTCTGGTGAAGCTGATTCTAATGGCGCAGCATCATGCAACTGATGAACTTGCACCTGCTGCTCGAATTGGTCTTCAGTTTGCGATTTCACCTTATGCCTGATAGGGCCAGCTGCCATGAAGATAATTTTCTGGTGGCCATCTTGGCGCTCCGGTGTCGCGGTCAGCCCTAACACAAATTTTGCCCGAACTTCGTTTAATACCATTTCAAAACGCGGTGCAGAAACATGGTGGCATTCGTCCACAATCACGTGACCATAATCTTGCACCAGTGACAAAATGCTATTGTCCTTTAAGTTGATCAGGCTTTGGTAGGTTGCGATATCTATCACACCGGTCGGCTTTTTCTTCCCGCCAGCAATCACGCCAATTTCGGTATCTAGTAAAAATGTACTCAGCCTTTCCTGCCATTGCTCCAGCAACTGACGACTATGCACCAGAATAAGCGTATTCACTTTGCGTTTTACTATCATGCCAATCGCAGTCACAGTTTTGCCAAATGCGGTCGGTGCATGCAAAGTGCCCGTGTCGTGTTTTATCATTTCCTTTACAGCAAGTTGCTGGTTTTGGCGTAACGTCAGCAATGGCTTTAACCCAACCAGCTTTTTCCCGACGGTTCGTTTGTCATCAAATCGTGATTCAATATTGCATTCCTTCAGCAGCACAATAGCCTCATCGAGACAGCCACGGGGCAATGACAGGTAGCCTTGTTCAATTCGTGCGCATGAGATAAATCTTGGAATGCCATGAGTGGAAAAGCGCAGCCCCTGAGTTTTGAAAAACACCGGATTTGCAAAGCTGGCTAAGCGCCGCAATCTAGCCACCAGGACTGCTGGAGTTTGGTTCAGGTCAAAGTAGATGCGGTCCACTAAAGTAACAGTTAAATGGGATGGTGCATTTTTCAGGATGATCTTATCAGGTTTTGCCGTCAGCTCCCAAGGCGGGCGGTGATCAATGACTGCATGCTCTGTTAGCATCGTGTTAGTTGGTGATATCAGGCTGAGCAATCTGGCTAAATCCTGTACGCTGACTCGCTTCATCTGTGCTAAAAATTGCCATTGATCGTCGATTAACCTCAGATCTTCATCTACAAATGAACTATTGCCGGCGAGCCGAGCTTCTCGTTGCAAAGGCAAAGCAATCAAGTTGCCAAATCCGCCTTCAGGCAGAATATCCTGATTGGGAAACAATCTGTCGTAGGAATCAAACGACAAATGAGGAAAAACTTCCATCGCTTTATCAAGCAGAGCAAAACCCAGTAAACGCGCTTGCTGAGCAGGCACTTTATCTTCAAAGAAAATCCATAAATGGGCACCGTTGCCAGAGCGGGAAATTTCGATGGCGTGAGGAATATCAAACTCCACACAAGACTTTGACATGGCTTTGACTTCATCTTGCCAATGACCTTTGTCGAAATCGGCAGCAAGCAGATAACAGGTATTGTCGTGCAGCAATGGATATAAGCCGACAATCTGTTGGCCTGCCAAATGACGATAGATCACCTGATTGGTCAACTCAGTGAATTGCCGGTGCTGGCAGTCCTGGCATTTTATGCGGGGTTTATTGCAGATCCCCTGCACCCACTCATTATTACAAGCAACCGCATAGCCACTTCGACCTTGCTTATTTTGCCAGCGGTTGGCAAAAATATCCTGCCGCCCGCGAAACAGGTCGCGAAATATTGCAATTTTTTGATCTTTAGTAAGAAGGGCGTCTGAAGTGTAACTCGGTGGCGGTTGAAGCAACTCTTTCTTGCGTGCTAACAGCTGTGACTTTTCATGCTCAATCTCTACCAGTCTGGCATCGATATCAGCAAGATTGTTAAAATACTGAGAGCCAACTTGATTTATAGACATAACAGAATTCAATTTCCTCAATACTGACGGACTGCCCCCCAATCAAGCGATGTATTGCTTTGTCAGCAAATGAACTCTATCAAAGGCTTCCGTCTGAGCAACGGGCTGACGGTGATCAACTTTAGCAAAAATGACTGGTTCGGATAGAATTATGAACGCTGCTCGACCTGAAGTTTCATATTGCGTAAATAAATTTTGCGGTTGAAACGACTCTTTACGATAACTTTGGCATTCACAGGCACCTGAGTGGTTTCCCCCTTGTTGTAACGCACCAGTTCATCTGAGGGTTGCCAGGCTACACCTAATCGCTCTAACGATTGTTCTGATACCGCTTTAAACCCGCCAACAGAAGCTAACATCGGTTTTCCGGTAATACTGCTGATCCGGGCTTTAGCGTATAAGCCGTAACCAATTTTCAGTAACTTACCTTCAGCAACTAATTTCCGGAGCGCTCGCCCAACCTGATCATAACCACCCAGCTGAGCAAAATCAGTACGTAGAAAAACATCCCGCCCTGTGTTAGATATTTGCAGTTCAACCTGCTGCTTTAGACTGAATTTGGCCACGAGGCGCCTCCAACTGCGATGATTTTTAACTTAACAAAAATACGACAAATCCCCAAGCAAAAATACGACACTTTGTTGTACAGGCTTTAAACAAGCATCCAAGATGACACATGCAAATTGCTCAATATGGTTACCGAATCTGTTGTTGAGGCTCCACCGGGTGTGGACTTTAAGTCGACACTTTGAGCTGTCAGGTTTAGAATCAATAGCTATCAATGCTAAGGTGACGAAGATGGAAAATAAATTAGCCAAATACGGTGTGGCGGAGCCAGTAAATCGCCCCAAAATCAAGCCTACAAAACAGCTAGATTTGAGCACTCCAGAGGGCCAACGATTGGTCTATTCTGAGGCAAAGTTGATCCTCTCTCAGCATAAGAACACTTTCAAACGCTTGGCTGCCATGTGATGAATCTGATTCATTTTCCCGCAGCTCGGGTGATTGAGATCAATGCTTTTATCCTTGCGACCGAACCAGGCAATAAAGATGCCCCGGACAAAGGCAAACTGGAAGGTGCCCTTTCACGGATCGACAACGCGATGTTGTATGAAGGTCTAGATGACCTTTTCGAAATCGCAGCCAAATATGCGCTAGCAATTGCACAAGCTCATGCTCATGCTCTATCTGACGCAAATAAACGGACAGGGTTGATGGTTGCCTTGGAATATTTGTCTCTCAATGATTTCGAAGTTAATGTTGAACGTGAACTCATGGCAGACGCTATGGTCGACTTGGTGTTAGGCACAATCAACGATAAACTAATTTGCACCTAAAAAATGTAAGCCATTGATATAAAGAATTTCTCTGCTCTGCCCCACCCCGCATCACTCTGTTTCACATAGCTGCTCTGTGTTTTGTGGCCAGAATAGTGGCCAGAATAGTGGCGAGATCATTTTTTGAAATCTGCAAAATGGAGGCCATTTACCAGAGCTTATTCTTGGCCACTCGGTTCGCCATGGGCCGTATCAAGGTCAAACAAATGACACACACTTCTACAATCTAGTCCTGTGTGAACTGTGGTGTTTTTCATTTCATCGTGGCTCAAAAGTGTGTAGCTATGCATTCATCAATCATAGTCATGGTCATGGTATTTATACCCTCTCACCCCACAGTAAGCTTGCTGGCAGATAAGATTTGGCGTTGGTGTAAGCCCAGGTGCTACGCATGGAGTGTGAGTCCGCATGCGATAGGGAATCCACTTCGTCATGGCTTACGAACGCCATGGTGTGACCATGCGAATATCCGTTTTCCTGTTTGCTGATGCTGCAATGAACTTCAAGATTTGGCGATATTCGTGGGTAAAAAACGATGCAGTTCACTGCATTGAAGCCGCTGCATGCAACCAGTCACAGACAAACTTATCGTCGAGCGACTTGCTTTATTTCCATGTTAGTACTTGATTGACAAAGACTAAGCTGCTCTCTAGGTTAGAAGCAACCCTACCTGGAGATATCCAATGAAAAACTATACAAAGTCACGACTGACGCTGGCCATTGCCGCGGCCTTGGTTGCACCAAGCCTGATGGCTCAGCAAACCACAACCAGCAGCGCAGAAAAAGAAAAGATTGAACAAATTGTCGTCACCGGGACTCGGGTGGCAGGGCGCTCGGTATCTGATACGGCAGTGCCTATCGATATCATTAGCACCGATGTCTTAGCACGCTCTGGCAGCACCGAACTGAACCAAGTGCTGTCGACGGCACTGCCATCATTTAATTTCCCACGCCCAGGTCTTGCCGATGGCACCGACACCATTCGCCCTGCCACCTTACGGGGTTTGGGGCCGGATCAATCCTTGGTGTTAGTCAATTCTAAACGCCGCCACTCAGCGTCATTGGTCAACGTCAATGGTACGGTCGGACGCGGCTCGTCTGCCGTTGATATGAACACCATTCCTACCGCAGCTATCAAGGCGGTCGAAGTACTACGGGATGGTGCTTCGGCGCAATATGGCTCAGACGCTATTGCCGGTGTTATCAACATTCGACTACGCGAAGCCAGCGAAGGCGGTAATGTCACTGCATCTTATGGTTATCGTGACACCAGCTACAGCACACCAACCACCACGCCACCTGCGGGTGCGAGTTGGAGCGCGCCAGCAAGCGTTGAACGCTCTTTGACCGATGGTCAAACGTTAAATTTATCGGGTTGGAAAGGCTTTTCACTCGGTGACAAAGGCTTTGTCACCGTTTCAGCCGAGTTCAAAGATGCCGAACGCACCGAGCGCGGCGGTTATGATTATCGCCAACAATATGCGCTGGTGAATGGTAAGTTTGACCCGCGCGAGCAAACCATTGAGCGCTTTAACGCTTGGTACGGTGAGCCTGAAGTTCAGCAATCGACGTTATTTGTTAATGCCGGTGTCACCACCGACGTGGGGAAAGTCTATAGCTGGTTTAGCTATCAGGACCGGGCAGCGAAATCTGCCGGTTTCTTTCGACGGGCGCTCGATGCACGCAATGTCATTGAAATTTATCCAAATGGTTTTTTACCGATTATCTCACCAGACGTTACCGATACCAGCGCCGCCATCGGTTACGAGTGGCATATTGGCGATTGGAGCTATGATGCGTCGCTGGTGTATGGCTTTAATGAAATGGAATTTACTATTGAAAACACCCTCAACCGCTCTATTGGTCCCAGCAGTAAAACATCGTTTGATGCCGGCGGATTTAATTATGATCAAATCGTCGGTAACTTCTCGGCCGTCACCGCCTTTGATGTTCCGGGCTTGGGCTACCCAGTAAACTTAGCCACCGGTCTGGAATTGCGCCGGGAAGGTTATGAAATTTTTGCCGGTGAAGCCGACTCCTACCGCAATGGCGGTATCAAATTAGCTAATGGCGATCCGACCCAATCAGGTGCGCAGGTATTCCCGGGGTTTCGTCCGGCGAATCAGGTGAATGAAAATCGCACTGCTGTCGGTGTGTTTGTCGATCTGGAAGCGAATCTGAGTGAAAATGTGTTAGGTTCGATGGCGATACGTGCCGAGGATTACTCTGATTTTGGGAATAACCTGACCAGCAAACTCGCACTCCGTTTTGACGCCACCGACACCTTTGCCATTCGCGGTTCATTGCAAAACGGCTTTCGCGCCCCATCATTGCAGCAACAATATTTCACCAGCACATCCACCAACTTTATTAACGGCGTGCCTTTTGATATCACCACCTTTCCGGTGAATGATCCGATTGCTATTGCGCTTGGTGCAAAACCATTGGATGCAGAAAAATCGGTCAACGTCTCGCTCGGTACGGTCTTGCGAATTGCTGATGTGTCAGTGACCATCGATGGGTACCAAATCGACATTGATGATCGCATCGTGTTATCAGAAAACTTGACTGCCACCAACGTCCGTAACTACCTCGCTGGCAAAGGTTTTGTTGGTATCGGCGGCGGCCGTTTTTTTATCAACGGCGTTGACACCAAAACCAAAGGTGTCGATTTAGTGGTGAATTGGGCATTGCCTACCGATGGCATCGGTGATTTCGATTTTACCTTTGTCGCCAATTACAACAAAACCACCGTCAGTCGTACCCCACAAACCGCGCAACTCGCAGCACTGAACCCTGCCCCCGAGCTATTTGGCCGCGTCAACGTGTTAACCTTTGAAAAGGGCAATCCAAAAGATAAATTTGGCGCTATCGTCAACTGGAGCCATGAACAATTTGGCGCTACCTTTCGGGCCACACGTTATGGCGAAGTACTCACACCAGGCACCACGGCAGCCACCGATTTTGTGCTTGATCCCAAAGTACTGGTTGATTTAGAAGGACGGGTTGATCTGGATGACAACTGGCGTTTAGCCATGGGTATCGACAACGTGTTTGATCAATACCCAGACGCATTCCCTATTGCGCTTAATACCACCGGCAATACCTCGTTTTCTAACTATTCACCTTATGGTCGTTCCGGCCGGTTAGTGTTCGCTAAAGTGAGCTACAACTTCTAATCCAGCATCCAGCTAAGTCAACAATACCTACCAAAGGCCCCGTCAAGGGGCCTTTATTTTGCACGGATGCCAGGTTGCTACCGCCCAAATCCGGTTACTGCAGCAGATTTTCATAACGGCTCGCCGTCGGCCGCTGCATTGCATGTCGATGGTCACAGCTTTTTTGCGCTTTGTCATCGATCAGCGGGCCAATCTGGCTATTGGCAGTCAGGCCGTCAGCCACGGTTAATTGCTGCACTGCGGCCAGCAGCTTGGCAGCAAAGGCCGGCGCCACCGCTCGCTGCAGTAATATTCGGTTGGCACAAACACAGGTTTGACCGGCGTTACGAAATTTTGAAACCATCAAGTCCTGCACCGCTGCGTCTAAATCGGCATCGTCAAACACGATAAAAGGCGCGTTGCCACCCAGTTCCATCGTCACCCGCTTCACCCCATCCGCGCATTGCTTCAGCAGTTGTTTACCAATAGCGGTGGAGCCGGTAAAACTAAATTTGGCCACGGCAGCGTGCTGGGTCAGTACTTCGCCAATCGCTTTGGCATCGATACCGACCACCACATTAAAAACACCGGCCGGGATGCCCCTGCTTGCTGCGACAACTCTGCCAGCGCCGACAGCGGGGTTTGCTGTGCCGATTTCACCACAAAGGTACAACCTGCCAAAAGCGCTGCCGCCGCTTTGCGGGCAATCATGGCATTCGGAAAATTACACGGCGTAATAGCTGTCACCACACCCACCGGCTGACGCTGCACAATAATGCGTTTGTCAGCGGCAAGTGCCGGTATGGTGTCGCCATATAAACGCTTGGCTTCTTCGGCAAACCATTGAATGTAAGAAGCGCCATAGCCAATTTCGCCCTTGGCTTCGGCCAGCGGCTTGCCTTGCTCTCACGTCAGCAAACGGGCCAAATCGTCCTGATGCTGCATAATCAGCTGATACCAACGCTGCAAAATATCGGCGCGTTTGGCCGCAGGCAGTGCCGACCAGCTGGCAAAAGCGGCGGCGGCGGCCTCAACCGCTTGCTTTGCATCGTCAGCGCTAGCCGTTGCCAGTTGCGCTAATAACTGCTGATTGGCGGGATTGACCACCTCAAAAAGGCGGTCCTGTTGCTGCCAACTACCATTGATATAAGAACCTGATTTAATTAACTCTGGGCAAACAAGGTGTTTCATCAATCCATCGTGACCAAACAGCAACTAACAGGCAGCACCAAGGTGCAAGTGTTGCTGAACATTGTTCAATCACGATTAGCTCAATTGAGGCTGGCCGGCGCCGCTGATGTTATCTAGCCGCAGCTGCCGTTTGAACTGCCGATGCTGCTCGTTTGAAAAAGCATGCCAGTCCGTACCACCGACTGGCATGTCGTTTGCGCTTACTGTCCAAAACCCGGCGCTTTGATATCTAGCTGGGTCACTTTACCGTAGCTAGCAGCAAGTGGTGCAATGGCTTCTGCTTTGCCAATCAGTACCAGTTGCAGCTTGTCTTTTGGAAAGTAGCTGTTGATCAGTCTTTTGCTGTCTGCAAGCGTCAGGCTTTCTACCTTGTTTTGAAAACTGTTGATGTAATCTTCTGTAAAACCATACAGATACATATCAGATAATAAACCTGCCAAAGCGGCATTGGTTTCAAACCTTGGTGGGAACTGGCCTTTGACATAAGCTTTCGCCGAATCGAGCGTGGCTTGATCTAGCCCTTG
>JBBKWN010000104.1:0-31148 GCA_037968955.1 Rheinheimera sp.
GGAAAAAGCGACCTTTGAGGAGCATAATCGTCAGTTTGCGCAACAGCGAGACGAGCAATGGCAGCAAGCGACGGTTGCCGCCGCAGCTGAGCGTCAGCGTTTGCTCGATGCGGCACGCCTTGCCGTCACCGCCCTCGAAGACAAAAGCCGTCAAGCAATGCAAAGTATGGAGCAAGCGCTCTGCCAAGCGGTGAGTGAGCAGGTACAACACGAGCTGTTTGCGATGGCCGCAAAGGCACTGCGTGATTTGGCGGATACCGAACTGATGCAACAGATGGTGTTGTTATTTATGCAACGGTTACAACAGCTCGAACCATCGCAGCAGCAGGCACTTTGCGACGCCATCGAAGGTAACACAACCGATGACAGTACCAACGGCAAACCATTAACAATACTGTCCAGTCAAGCGCTTGACAATCATTTGCAAAGCCAGCTGGTGACTGCGTTGCGTAAGTTTTCTAGCGATGAATTATCGATAAAGTTCGTTATTTCCGCAGCATTAATCTGTGGTATCAGCCTTGAAACTGAAGGTTTTAAGCTCAGTTGGAATGTGGCTGACTATTTGGCCGAGATGCACAGTTCGCTCGCTGGCACCATCGATGCCGCGCAAAGCAGCAGCCATGTAGCAGCTGTGGGGAGTGATGCGCCGTTAAGTCCCTCTGGTGCTGTGGATCAGGGCTCGTCATCATGATAACGACAGCACTGCAAGATGCTGTGAGACAACGGTTATCTGCGCTAAGTCAGCACCGTCTCGCTTTTCGCATGCCGATGCAGCCGCGGGAGATAGGGCGGATTATTCATAATGCCAACGGAGTAGCGCTGATTTCTGGTCTGCCCGGCGTGGGTTATGAGGAGTTGGTACAGTTTGCAGGTGGCCAGCAGGGGATAGCTTTTAATCTGGAGCAAGATACGGTTGGCGTGGTGTTGTTGGGTGACTACGGGCAACTACAAGCGGGCGATCCCGTGACTCGGACGGGGCGGGTGATGGATGTGCCGGTTGGTGAGCAACTCTTGGGACGGGTGATTAACCCACTGGGCGTCCCGCTCGATGACGGCGGTTCGCTTGGACATTTGCCGCGGTTGCCAATTGAACGCGCAGCGCCAGCCATTATGGATCGCGCCGCGGTGTCCACGCCGTTGCAAACTGGCATCAAAGTGATCGATGCGCTCATTCCAATTGGACGCGGGCAGCGAGAATTAATTTTGGGCGATCGCCAAACCGGCAAAACCGCACTCGCCATTGATAGCATTCTCAATCAGCGCGACAGCAAGGTGTTGTGCGTTTATTGCGCGATAGGTCAGCGCGGCGCTTCGGTCGCCAAAGTTATTGCCACTTTACGGCAACACCATGCGCTGGAGTACACAGTAGTGATGGTCGCTGCCGGCAACGACCCGCCGGGTTTAAGTTATATTGCGCCCTATGCGGCAACCACGATTGCGGAAGCTTTGATGGCGGATGGGCATGATGTATTGATTGTGTATGACGATTTAACCCATCACGCGCGAGCTTATCGCGAGTTGTCGTTGTTGCTTCGGCGCCCGCCCGGGCGTGAAGCTTATCCTGGCGATATTTTCTATATTCATTCGCGATTATTGGAACGGTCAACCCAGCTCAATGCAACGATGGGAGGCGGGTCGTTAACGGCGTTGCCAATTATCGAGACCGAAGCGCAGGATATCGCGGCGTATATCCCGACCAATCTGATTTCCATTACCGATGGCCAAATTTATTTGTCGCCAACACTATTTGCACTTGGCATGCTGCCGGCCGTCGACGTTGGAAAGTCGGTGTCGCGGGTTGGTGGCAAAGCGCAGCGCGGTGCTTATCGCGCTGTGGCCGGTGATTTAAAACTCGCTTATGCCCAATTTGAGGAGCTCGAGGCATTTTCACGCTTTGGCGCCCGCATTGATTCGGCCACGCAAAAAATTATTGATCATGGCCAGCGAATTCGCGCCAGCTTGCAACAGAGCCAAAATTCGCCACTGGCGGTGACTGAGCAAATTATTGAGTTGTTAGCCATTAAAAGCGGATTATTTGACGCCATTGCCGTTAATCAGCTGCCAGCTGCCACCCTGCGGGTGCGACAAGCCGCTGCAACGTTATCAGCAGCACTTTGCGATCGGCTTGAAACGGCAGCGCAGTTGAGTGAAGACGACCGCACAGCCTTACTGAGCGCAGCGCGTCAGGCGCTGGCGGAAGTAAACGATGTCGCATCAGGCGACAACAGTGTGGCTAGCGATGATGTGTCGGTCGAGCCGTCGGCTGGCGACACGAGCAAGACACAACTGCAACAAACTGCGGCGCCAGCCGAGTAAACGTTCGAAAAACAACCTCGGTCCATCAGCAAGGTGCAACCGCCGCCATCGGAGCAATAGACTATTGATACGCCTGAGAGTTTAAAACACAAAATGAACAGCGCCAGCGAGCTGCAGTCAGTGGTGCGAACGATGAAAGCGGTCGCCGCGGCCAGTATTGGTGATTATGAAAAAGCGGTGGCAGCACTGCATGACTATACCATCAGCATTCAGCGTGGCCTTGGTGCTTGCTTTCGCTTGCCTGGTGTACAGCTGCAAAGCGCAGCGGCAACGGCGTCATCGCCGGTGCCGTTGGTGGTGGTTTTTGGTTCAGATTTGGGGCTGGTTGGCCAATTTAACGAGCATATCGCGCAAACGGCTATCACCGCCATCGCCAAATTAGCGGCAACCTACGCGCATCCGCCGCTTATTTGGACGGTTGGCGAGCGTGTTTATCACCGGCTACAGGAGAGCGATCTGGTGGTGCAGCGTGGTTTTGTTGTGCCAAGTAATGTAAAAATGATAGCGCCTTTAGTTGGCGATATTTTATTGCAGATTGAAGCACGCCAGTCGTTGACGGCGTTGTCACAATTGCATCTGTTGTATCACAGCCCAAGTCTGAGCAAAATATACCAGCCATTGCACAAACAGTTATTACCGCTCGATTTGGCGTGGTGCAGCATGCTGGCGGCAACACCATGGCCGACGGCTAATCTTGCGCAAATTTTAGGCAGTGCCGGTGATGCGCTTGGCGCACTGATTCGAGAATATGTGTTTGGCTCGATGTTTGCTGCCAGCGCAGGCTCGTTGGCTAGTGAAAACGCCAGCCGGTTGGCTGCGATGCAACGCGCGGATAAAAATATCGCTGAGCTATTTGAGACTTTGCAGCAAGATTATCACCGCATTCGTCATGCCAGCATCGATAGTGAAATGTTTGATGTGATTGCAGGCTCGCAGCGCTGAGTTTAAATCAGCCAGCTGAGCTGAAATCGCCAGCTGAGCTGAAATCGCCAAAAGATACCGCTACGGCAACCGCGGTTGCCGTATGATCAGTTCGCGCCGTTCGCGCCGTTCGCGTTACCGGCGCACGCCAGTTGCCATGCAGTGCAACCGGCTGCGTTATCAATGGCAATTGGCGATAAAAATTTTGACCTGCTTGTTCGCGTCGTTTTTACTCAGTGCATATCGATGTTGCACTAATTCCGTCAGGTTCACTTCAGTTCCGTTCGATTTGAGCAACTCCGCTGCACTGATTTTATTCCAGTTACTTTTGGCAGCCTTGACCTGACTTTGCCACTTGTTATGTATCGCGTCTGTTTTTGCGATGGTCGCGCTATCGCCGTCGAGCAGTATATTGGGCTTGTCGGTCTTGGGGTGGGCGGTTGACGTTTGGCTTGCCTTGGGAGCGGCCATTTTTTTCTGTTCCTTCGAATTGTTCATAAAAACCTCAATAGACAGGGTCCAGTGCAAAAGTGCATCAGCCCTGTTATCAGCATGGCCAGTTGCCGATGACGTGTCTGTGCGTTAGCGCGCATCGTTCAACGTGTTCAGGCTCAACTCGCCGCTGGACTGGTTTTTATTGACTGAGTGCTACAGCGCACAGATCACAACGATTAAAAGCGCCATGGTAATGGCATGTGCTCTTCATTTTGTTGTGGCAACCTTCGATGGAAAATATGGATAAACCTTCGCACCAGAGCGCGATGCCAATGCTGTTACTCCGATGCCAGATGGAGCGAAACTCGTGTTGATTGGCTGCAATAAATTACTGGGGCAGTCGCTGATGAATCACACAGGTGAAGTGCTGGGTACATTAGATAGCATCGTGCTGGATCTTCAAACTGGCCAGATCCGTTATGTGGTGCTGGCTTATCCACTTTTAACAAGGGCAAGATCACGGCTATTTGCCGTGCCGTGGTCGGCGTTGATATTTGATCCAGAGTATCTGGATTTCAGCATTGAAGCGGAACATCAGCAATTGTTACACCAAGCTGGCTTTAGTCGGGCTTTATGGCCGGCCTGTGCCGATCCATTGTGGCAGCGCAAAGTCGACAGCTTCTACCACAGTTATACCAGCGCTGTGACCGATATCAGCTCAACCTGACATGTACGCACTGCAATAGTGAATGACGGAGTTAGCCATGTACAAATTAATCATGCTGGTTTTATTGGTGGTATGGACTGTTGGTTTATTCGCGCCATTGGCGGTGAGTAGCTTATTGCATGCATTTTTGGTGTTTGCCGTCATTTTACTACTCGTTGCTTTCATTTCTGGCCGCGGTCTGCACCAGTTTTGAATGTCGTGACAAGCGCCCCCGTAAGGCGTGGAATTTTACGTTGGAGAATATAATGTCGCAAAAAACAAGGTTATTTAATCAACATCAACATCAACCGCAACCGCGCTCGGAACAAAAACCGGCGGCAACAGCGAGCAAAGCTTCATCTTTGTGCCAACTTGGGGTGTTGTTATGCAGTAGTTGTGTGTTTGTTATACCGCAGACAGTGTTGGCTGACAGTTACCGCACTTCACCTACAGATTGGTATCTTGGTCTGAATGTCGGAGAATCGCGCCTTAGTCTTGATACAGCAACCCTAGCGCAGGATATGTCGGCGCAAGGGTTGCCGTTTCGATCTGTGTCCCGCAATACCAATGACACTGGCTTTAAACTTTATGCCGGGATGCCAATTAATGGTAATTTGGCGGTCGAAGGTGGCTATTTTCGCCTCGGTGAAGTTGACTTCTCGGCGGTGACTGGCGCCGCTGGTGGCTCAACATATCCGCTATCAGGTCATTTTCGTGATCAAGGTGCGAATCTCGATCTGGTGGCTCGGATGTTCGTCACCGATGCGCTTTCGGTGATTGGTCGAGTCGGGCTTACTTACAACGACACCGATGCTCGGTTAAATTATCAACGGCCCATTAATCTTGATCAATACGATCGCAGCAAGCACTACCTGAAACATAAATTCGGTGTGGGTGCCGAGTATCAGCTGGCACCGGCATGGTCGATGCGGCTCGAGCTAGAACGGTATCGGCAGGATGATCTCTGGGGCGACCAAGGGGATATGAAGTTATTGTCGCTTGGTCTGGTCTACCGCTACGCTGAAGCGAATTATGCGGCGCCAACTGCGGCACCAACTACGGCACCGATGCATGGCATGCCACCAAAACACCGCGCAGCCATGGCGTCAGAGCACAAAATGATGTCTAAAGAGCCCGTAGACAATGATGCACCAATACGAATCGAGCTGGAGGATATTCATTTTCAGTTTGCCCAGTCGACGTTAACTGAGCAAGCGAAGATTATTCTCAAAAACCATGTTGAGACACTTAAAACACAGCCACAGTCTAAGGTGGTGATTGCCGGTTACACTTCGGCCAGCGGCAGCGAGTCGTTTAACCAATCGCTCAGCGAGCAGCGCGCGCAATCGGTGAAAAGATTTTTGGTTGAAGAAGGTGGGGTGATGGGCAGTCGTCTCACGACCATTGGTTATGGCGAAAGCTCACCGGCGGAAGTTGAGTCTTCACCCAAGGACCTCCGCTCCAAAGCGGCCAAAGCTAATATGCGGGTGTTATTTCAAGTGTCGTTTAACTAATAGGTACTATAGCCAATGCAACAGGCCGGCGTCAGCGAGTTGGGGGGTATTGGCATTAGTTATTTTGACAAGCGTGGTGCAACGGCATCAGCCGCGCCGATTCTTGTTTCACCACGTCGTAACATTCGCAGCAAGTTTCTTCCAGCAGTGGGCGGTTCAGTACTTCAATACGGCCGCGGCTGTAATGAATAATGCCGAGCCGTTGTAATTTACCTGCCGCATCGGTCACACCTTCACGGCGCACGCCAAGCATGTTGGCTATCAATTCCTGCGTCATTAGTAGCTGGTTATTCGGTAGCCGGTCAATTGAAAGTAACAACCAACGACACAGTTGCTGTTCAATATTGTGATGGCGGTTGCACACTGCGGTCTGCGCCACTTGCGTCATTAGCATCTGGCTGTAGCGCAGCATCAGATCCATCAGCGCAGCATGGCGGTTCAACTCGTCTTTGAGTCGATGTCCGAGCAATCGATATGCCACTCCAGCACTTTGCACCACCGCGCGACTAGTCGTACTCTCCCCCCCAAAAAACAATGCGACGCCAACCATACCGTCATTGCCGACGATGGCAATTTCTGCAGAGGCGCCATTCTCCATCACATAAAGCAACGAAATAATCGAGTCCAAGGGGAAATAGACATAGCGTAGCTTTGAGCCAGGTTCGCTGATGACTTGGCCTAAGGTGAGTGTTACAAGCTCAAGGCGAGCGAAAATACGTTGTTTGGCATCGTCGGGTAATTCAGCAAGCAAGCGATTGGTATGTGGTGGATGGGTCGCTGACAAGTTGGTGGGCCCGGGTCGTGCTTTTAGCCGTGGGATTTCGATAGCCATAATGATGGATTGTCCTTGGAGAGCTACTTGGAGAGCTATGGTTAGATGACAACAATGCCGCAGCAATCGATTGCTGCAACATGACGCGCTGTGCGCTTACGCCCTTAGCAAATACCAATGTTGGCATGGCTTCAGCAGCACTTTGTTATGAGTATAGCGCATGATAACAAAGACAGCTGCGAGCCAGCAGACCCGGCCGGTTAAGAATATGCAAATGCCCCCGACTGTAGAGAATGATGCCATTGTCCTGCAAATCACCCGCGGCCACCGTGATACTGCTGCGGCGCACTCCCAACATATCGGATAAAAACTTGTGTGTCAGATATAACTCGTCAGTTTGAATTCGGTCGTGACTCATCAGTAACCAGCGCGCCAGCCGCGACTCGACCGAATGGAAATGTGCACACACTGCATTTTGTGAAAGCTGGCATATCAAGGTGTAAAGATAGGCCTGCAAAATGACCGGAAGATGCGCACTCTGGTTTAGCAAGTTTTCAAAGGTGGCGCTTGGAACGCGCCATGCTAAGCCGGCGCCTTGAACAATGGTCTGTGAGGGGGCTTGCCGAGTTCCCAATATCATCGTTACTCCTAGCATGCCTTCAAAGCCAATTAAGCCCATTTCTAGCGCTGGGTGGTCGGGCAGTTTGGCGATGATCGAGACAAAAGCGGTCAGTGGAAAATAAACATATGGGTATGGCTCACCAGCCTCGGATAACAATTCGGCAAACTCCAGTTCAACCAGCTCAGCGGCGGCTAATATTGCAGTTTGCTCGGCCAAAGGTAGGTGTCGGATTAAACGATTTTGAACTTGTGGTTTTAACGTGTCCTGGATCACAGTCGTCATCACGGTTCCTATTGCTGTTGGCATCGAATCGATACCGTTAAAGGTACTAATGGTACTCAAAGGTACTCAAAGGTACTCAAAGGTTGGCCGCCATCATCTGCGCTAGCCATTCATCTGCGCTAGCCATTAAGGTTGAATTGCGACCTTGGCCGCAGGTGAAGTTTGGCGGTTAGACGTTGGTTTTGTTTTTGAAAATCAAGAGCCAAGGCTCTGGTCTGCGATATCAAATCCGCTCAGACACCCATGGCGGTGAGTTGTAGATAACATCAACCATACACCTAAGTTGTCGGGCTATCGGTGCGCTGACGCACGGTTTGCAAAGGTCGTTTGAAATGCCCGCGGCGACGACTGGTGGGGGTGAGCTTGTTGGTCGGTAAAAAGCCGCTAAGCGGCGCGCCGTACAGAGTCCATTGCTTGCCAAGGGCATACTGGGCTGTCGTTATATTCACGAGCACGTTTACCAAGAATAACGAAATATCCCAGAGATCGAAGGCGTGCGCGGTATTTCGTTCGCGGCGCAGGTTTTATCGGCATCATGACAGAGGTCACGCAGATGAGTTATCACAATCGCGATATGTATGGTATTCACAATAACCCAAAGTTTGCCGCGCCATTACTGGCACATGGACCAGGGCCGCACTTGATGGGGGCTGAAACGGTGATTGGCAATAGAGTGCTGAGTCATACCGGTGAAACCTTGGGTGAAATCAAAGAAATTATGCTCGACGTAGCAACCGGCCGCGTCGGTTATGCCGTGTTGTCGTTTAGGACTTATCTGGGGTTTGGGGAGAAGTTGTTTGCCGTGCCCTGGGCCATGCTAAGGTTAGATCCGATGCAAAAATGTTTTGTAATGGACGTGGCCGCAAAAAAATTAAAACAAGCACCGGGTTTTGATAAAGGGCAGTGGCCCGATATGAAAGATGTTGATTGGGAAAAGTCGCTACATAGCTTTTATGGCTGTGTTGCAGGCTAACTAGCTGCTGTCGCGTAGCTATGGCTGGCGATAAGCTGCTGCCAGCAACCAAGTGGCCGCTGGCAGATTGGCCGCAGTGATATCGGTGTTATCAACGTTCGACATCAGCGCTATGTCGAGTCTTTGTCCAAGCATGCCCAGCACTGCGTGAGTCAAACCGGTGGTCAAGTTGGCCGGTGCATCCTAGTAATTAAAATTTTCCTACACAGCAACAGTGGCTTAATCGACGGAGATTTCAAACGACACCCGCATATTGGCTATGGCAGCGCTGGAGCGCAATTGGCTTGGATCTGCTTCAAACTCGGCATTTTGATGTTCACCAAAACCGGTGCTTGTTAATCGCGCCGGATTGGCCATTCCCTCGAGGATTAAAAAGGCTTTCACGGCGTCGGCTCTTTGTTCACTCAGCTGCTGATTATAGTGCTCTGATCCACTTTTTGAGGTGTGGCCCGCAATCAGAATTTTGGCGGATTGGTTTGCATTGAGCTTGGGTACATACAACCGCAACGTAGCCTCTGCCTCTGCCGTTAGTCGGAATAAACCAAATTCAAAATGGACGTCGGCCTGCGTGATGCTTTGCTCGGGTTCAGGCTCAATCGCTGGCACAGTCAAGTCGGTTAAGCTGGCGCCAGTGACGGTAAATGTGGTGTTGCTGGTGATATTTGCCATGGTAGCAACCATCGTACTCACACCCGGTGCTATTGCGCTCGCAAGGCCGCTGTTGGGTAAACGGTCTGGATTAAACCGGGCAATGGTCACATCTGATGAGTTCCATAACGCGATGCTCGTCAAATCTTCACTGCTACCATCGCTATAGATTCCCGTGGCGCTAAACTGTACATCGTCACCGGCGATGGCCGAACTCGTCTGTGGGGTTAGCGTCAGCGATACCAATGCCGCATCGGTCACTGTCAGTGTCGTCTGTCCTGTTTTACCGGCGATCTCGGCTTTAATCACTGCCGTGCCACTGTTGATGGAACTCACCAGCCCATTGGCATCAACCGTGGCGATGGCAGGGCTGGTTGAAGACCAGCTGATATGGTCGTTGATCTTCGCCGAGTTGCCATTGTCATACAGCCCAAGCACTGAAAACTGCCGGGTCAGACCGGGCGGGATACTGGGGTTGATAGGGTTTACCACGAGTTGAACTAGGCCTTGGCTACTTTCTGCAACGAGGTTTTGGTCTTTATCTGCGTTATTACAACTTGCCAGTAGCAGCGGCATCCATAGGCCAAGGAGCCAATAAAGCTTTTTAGTGTCAGTTTTTGCTCTTGGCTGATTCATGGTTACCGTCCCTCAATGATTTGCTGCGATAACAGTTCGCTATGTCCAATTTGATTACGACACGCCAGCACTGCACTGTCGGTGCGATGGCGTACCCAAAGCTTAAAGATAGCGTAATAAGCGCAATTGCCGGTTATGTCCGATAGCGCACCGAAAAATTCAGCGGCAACACATAGACTGCAGACTTTGCCGATCAGGGATCGGTGTCATCAGCGCAGGGACCTATGCCGTTTATGTCAGACTCTATTCAAAAGATGCTCCGTGCCCTTCGTAAACTGCGTCCTGTTGGATGGTTCGCAGGTCGCACGTCGTCGATGCCATTGTGGCAGGATCGAAGCCCGATCCGAGCTGAGCTTTTTAGTGTTGAGCGGTTAGAAAGTCATGCGCTAACACTGGCCAACAGTCAATTGATCGCCATGAAGTCGAAATGGGTGCCAACACTGGCAACGCGTTTAACCGAAAATGCTACCGTATTGCTGCAAGCTTTTCGCATCAGTACGGCTGAGGTCGAAGCTGGCCGCCCTGTGGCGCCAGCGGCAGAATGGCTGCTGGATAACTATCATATTGTCGAGCAACAGGTCCGGGCCATTCGTGATCATCTGCCGTCTCATTTTTATCGCCAGTTACCAAAATTGGCAACCGGGCCTTTTGCCGGATACCCAAGAGTGTTTGGTATTGCCTGGGCTTACATCGCCCATACCGACAGTCATTTTGACCCAGAGATTTTACGGCGGTTTTTGTTGGCCTATCAGCAAGTTCAGCCACTGACCATCGGCGAGCTATGGGCACTGTCGCTGACGCTGCGGATAGTTCTGGTCGAAAATCTGCGCCGACTTGCCGTTCAAATTAGTGTGAGTCAGGCCGAGCGGGTTAAAGCAGATACCTTGGCTGGGTTGTTATTACAACAAAATGCCTCGCCGTTGTTATGCCATCAGGCGCTGGCGGAAATTCAATTGCCGTTGTCGGACGCTTTTGCCGCCCAAATGGCCAAACGGTTACGCGATTTGGCTCCGGGCAACAGTCTGGCGCAGGATTGGTTAACGGTACAGCTGAGCTTGCAAGGTCGTGATGTCGACCGTGTTGTGCAGTTGTCGCAACAACGCCAGGGCGCATCAAATGTATCGGTGCGTAATGTCATGACCAGCATGCAACGGATTGCGGCCATTGACTGGGCGTTGTTATTTGAGCAAGTTAGTTTGGTCGAGCAACAACTTTGTCAGCAACAGTCCTACCCGCTGATGGACTTTGCCAGTCGCAATATGTATCGCAGTGCCATTGAAGTACTGGCACGCGGCTGTGCGTATAGCGAACAACAAGTCGCAGCAATGGCTTGCCAAGCCGCAATTGCTGGCGCGGCGCCAAGTATCATTGATAGTCCAGCGGTACCTCCTTCAGCCTGTCCGGCAACTGCTGGCAACCTAGCCGAGTCGCATCTACGATCAGCCACAGATGACATGTTGCCAACGAAGGATGTTGGCTATTATCTGCTTGGTGCCGGTCGTGCTGGATTTGCGCAGCAGTTGCGCTTTGTGCCGCGCTGGGCGCAGCGCGTCAATGACAGTTTTCGTGCCGCGGGTGTGATTGGTTATATCAGCGCGATTAGCGCGACCACCATATTGTTGTTGCTAGCGGCTGCAGCGGTACTCTGGCAATGGCGTGGCTCGGCGTCACTGGATGTGAGTTGGTGGCTCGGGTTGCTGGTGTTTGCGCTCTTTCCGCTCAGTGAGCTTGCAACGATATTGTGCCAGCGGCTATTTAGTTATGGCGTTGGGCCGGTAATTTTGCCCGGTTTGGCGTTATTAGATGGGGTTCCAACCGAATATAGAACCTTGGTCGTGGTGCCGATGTTGTTAACAAACGAGGCCGATATTTTAGCGCAGGCCGAACGGCTTGAGGTGCATCATTTATCGGGCGGCAGTGGCGATTTAACTTTTGCACTCTTGACCGATTACCTTGACGCCGATCAGCAACAGGGTCCGGCCGATCTGCCGCTATTGAACCTCGCTATCGCTGCTATCGCCGAGTTAAACCAGACTTATCCGGCAGGTCCTGCCGGACCTCGGTTTTTACTGTTGCACCGTCAGCGGTTGTTTAACCGCAGTGAAAATAAATGGATGGGCTGGGAGCGTAAACGCGGCAAACTTGCCGAACTTAATGCGTTGCTGCGAGGCACCAGCGATACCAGTTTTGTCGGACAACCGCAGCAATTAGATGCGAGCGCTGCAACGCCTGTTTTAAGCTGTTGGGTGCCTAGCGCGGTGCGGTATGTGATCACATTAGACGCCGATACTCAACTTCCCCGAGATGCCGCCATTCGGCTGATTGGCAAAATGGCCCATCCACTGAACCGGCCGCAGTTTGACCCGGTGGCACAGCGTATTCATAGTGGATATGGCATTTTACAACCAAGGGTAACACCGGCATTGGCGTTAGATCACGCTGCATCGCGCTATCAACGTCTCTTTACCGGACCGGCTGGCATTGACCCTTATGCGGCCGCGGCCTCTGATTTATATCAGGATTTATTTGGTGAAGGCTCTTTTACCGGGAAAGGCATTTACGATGTTGACGCTTTTTCGGCAGCGCTTTCTGATCGCATCGGTGAAAACGCGATGCTCAGTCATGATTTATTTGAAGGGGTATTTGCTCGTTCCGGTCTGGCTTCTGACGTCGACGTAGTGGAAGATTTTCCAGCACGTTACGAAGTCGCGGCAAAACGCCAGCATCGTTGGGTTCGTGGCGACTGGCAATTATTGCCATGGCTGTTACGGTCATTGTTTTTGCCTTGTTTGGTTTCACAACAAAAATTGCCAGCGCTGGGACGCTGGAAGATGTTCGATAATTTACGGCGCTCTTTGGTGTCGCCGATGATGTTGGGAGCACTGATTTGGTTGTGGCTGGCGCCGCTACCACTTGCGGTCAGTGGCACTTTATTGTTGTTATTGACCTTGTTGGTGCCAAATTTATTGCCATTGTGGGGCAGTATTTGGCCCCAACACAGTGGTATTTCTTGGCGGCCTCATCTGCAGCAGTTTGGTCAAGATTTGCATCTGGCGTTATGTCGTTTTGCACTGAGTGTTTGTTTACTAGTTGATGAAAGCTGGCGCATGTGTTCAGCCATTGCTATCACGTTGTGGCGACTGACGATTAGCCGTCGGTATTTACTGCAATGGACCACGAGTGCCCAGGCCGATCGGGCGGTACGATTGACGATATTCGGCTACTACCAAAGAATGTTACTGAGCACTGCGTTGGCGCTTTTTGCAATCTTGGCACTCTATTCACAGCAAAGCGGTTGGTGGCTGTTGTTGTTGCCGTTACCCCTTTGTTGGTTGGCCGCACCGGTGTTGGTTTGGTGGTTAAGTCAACCGCAACCGCAATTTGTCGCGGCGGCGCTGGATGATGCTCAGCAGCAACAATTCCGGTTGATTGCTCGTCAAACTTGGCGATATTTTGAAACTTTTGTCACGGCGCAAGACAATTATTTACCGCCCGATAATTTTCAACAACAGCCAACGGCGCAGCTGGCGCATCGCACTTCACCGACCAATATCGGTTTGTATTTGTTAGCAGTGCTCAGTGCCCGTGATTTTGGCTGGATTAGTGCAAGTCAGGCGCTGCAACGATTACAGCAGACCTTCGCCACACTGGCGTTATTAACGCGTTACCGCGGTCACTTGCTCAATTGGTACGATAGCAGCGATTTACGGGTGTTGCCGCCGGCTTATGTGTCGGCGGTCGACAGCGGCAATCTGGCTGGTCATTTTATTACCCTTGCCAACGGTTTGGAGCTTTGGGCGCAGACACGTCTGGTGCAGCAAACTGAACTTGAGCCGCAAGTGTTGCTGCAAAGTTGGCATGATCAGTGGTATTTGGCACAGCAGGCATTGTCAACACTGGCCAGTCACTCATCTTTTTGCTCCGAGCAGGCGTCTGCAGAGCAAGTGTTGCCGCTCCTGCTGCAGTTGCAGGAGCAGCTGAGTCAATTAGGCTCCCAGTTGCTGACGGCGGCATCATTGTTGCCCGACGATAACGCCAGCCAACCGTCAATCACCAATAGCTTACAACAGACCACCGAGCAGGCATTTACAACAGCTACCTTGTTGCATCCTTTATTGGTAGCTAACACGCCAGAGCTCATGTTAGAAGTAAATTTACAGGCGCTGATCAGCGCGCCAGGCAGTAAAGAAAACCTGCAACAAATTTCGCTGGAATTATCCCAACAGAGCACGACCTTGCTATTTTATTTAGCTGCGCTGATGGAAAGTATGCAGCAAAGTGCCGCCGAACTGACACAACCGCCAGTTGCAAGGGCTGAGCAATGCCAGCAGTTGCTTGTTATTGCCCAACAAGCGCGGCAATGGGCGCTTGAGATGGATTTTGCCTTTTTAATGGTACCGGAGCGCGACTTACTTTCGATTGGCTACTCATTGGATACCAATCAGCTTGATGAAAGCTGCTACGACTTACTGGCATCTGAAGCAAGGCTCGCCAGCCTGTTTGCCATTGCCAAAGGGGATGTCAGCAGTAAACATTGGTTTAGATTAGGTCGTTCGGCCACGCCTTTGTATCGGGCGTCGGCGTTGTTGTCGTGGTCGGGTTCGATGTTCGAATATCTGATGCCATCCTTGATCATGCGGGCGCCAGCGGGCAGTTTGCTAGAGCAAACCAACCGGCTGGTCGTGGCAAGGCAAATCGACTATGCCAGTGCCTTAAAATTACCCTGGGGCATTTCTGAGTCGTCCTACAACGCCCGTGATTTAGAAATGACTTACCAATATTCGAACTTTGGGGTGCCGGGGCTGGGGTTCAAACGTGGCTTAGCGGAAAATCGGGTGATTGCCCCTTATGCCACGGCGCTAGGGGCGATGGTGCAGCCGGTGGCGGCGATTAAAAACTACCAAACGCTGGATGGGCTTGGCGCTTGTGGCCGCTACGGTTTTGTGGAGGCGATTGATTTTACTAAAAGCCGGCTACGACCGGGGCAGCGCTATGCGCTGGTGCAAAGTTTTATGGCGCACCATCAGGGGATGACGCTGGTGGCCATTGCCAATCTGTTGCAGCAGGGTTGCATGCGACGACGTTTTCATCGGGAGCCGATGATTCAGGCCTGTGAGCTGCTATTACAGGAACGGTTACCACGTCATATTGCGATTAATCATCCGAGAGCGGAAGAGGCGAAAATTGCCGGTAGCAGCGATCGCATTGAAGTGTTAACTGAACGACGATTGTCGGCCCAAGAACATGGTGCCCCGGTCTGTCATTTATTGTCCAACGGCCATTACGCCATGATGTTAACAGCCGCCGGGGCTGGTTATAGCCGATGGCGGCAAATTGCCATTACCCGCTGGCAAGAAGACAGCACCATCGATGCACAAGGGAGTTTTGTCCTGCTACGTGATGTTGGCAGTGGCGAAGTATTCACCCCGACACTCCAACCTTTGCCAGAACAAGCGCTGGGTCGTGCCGCCCGTCAAAACCATCAATTAACCTTTAGCGAAGATCGCGCTGAGTTTTGCCAGCAGCCGCCGGACTTATTGCTCAACCTCGATGTTTTGGTGTGTGCCGAAGATGACGGCGAAGTACGCCGGTTAACCATTGTCAATCGCGGCAATCATAGCCGGCAGTTTGATGTCATGTCCTATGCAGAATTGGTGCTCACCACAGTTGCCAATGATCTGGCGCATCCGGCTTTTGCCAAAATGTTTGTGCAAACTGAGTTTGATGAGGACGCCGGCGCTTTATTGGCGACCAGACGTTTGCGCTCAGAGCGGGAAACTGCAATTTGGGTCGCGCATTTTATGGTGGTCGAAGCAACGACGCTGTTGCCCATGCAATATCAAACCAGCCGTGCGTTGTTTTTTGGCGAGGCCTCAACATTAGCGCAAGCGGACGCGCTGCATAGTAGCAAAGCGTGGTCTGATACGGTTGGCACCGTGCTGGACCCGGTATTTGCACTGAAACAACGCATTGAATTAGCGCCTGGTAAAACGGCTCGTCTGGCATTCTGGACTTTGGTTGCCGATAGTAAAGCTGAATTATTGTTGTTGGTTGATCAGCATAATGAACGTAGCGCTTTTGAACGGGCCGCGATGCTCGCCTGGACACAAGCGCAAGTACAATTGCGGTATCTGGCGATTAGCGTGGCTGATGCGGCTGACTTTCAACGACTGGCGGCGCCCATTTTATATGCCGATGGCCGTTTTCGGGCACCGATGGCGGCAATTATTCGCGGTGCCGGACCGCAATCCGGCCTGTGGCAGCACAGTATTTCCGGCGATTTACCGATAGTGCTCTGCCACATTGATGATATCGAAGATATTGCCTGTGTGAAGCAATTGTTATTGGCGCATGAATATTGGGGTCTTAAACGACTGGCCGTTGACTTAGTGATTATCAACGAACATGCCGCGTCGTACGTGCAGGATTTACAAGGCGCCATTGAAAATTTGGTGCGCAGTAGCCAATCGCGTAGCGCGGCATTGTTGGCACAGCGCAATGACAAAGCGGCATTGTTACCGGTCAGCGGTGGCAAAATTTACCCCTTGCGCGCCGATTTAATGTCGGTCGACAGCAGAGCGTTAATTCAGTCGGTGGCGCGGGTGGTGTTGTATGCAAGGCGCGGGTTGATTGGCCGGCAGCTGGGGCGATTGCCACAGGTTCCGCCACAGCAACAGCAGCCACAACATCAGCCGCTGCCAATGCCGCAGCCCGTTTTGTTGCCACGACCTACCGCGCTGGAATTTGACAATGGGCTGGGCGGGTTTGCCAAAAACGGACGCGAATATCAAATTCAGCAAAATGGTAGCACGCGCAGCCCGATGCCGTGGCTAAATGTGATCGCCCATGCCAAATTTGGTTTTCAGGTATCGGCCGATGGCAGTGGTTATTGTTGGTCTGATAATAGTCGTGAATTTCAGTTAACCCCTTGGTCAAATGATCCCATCAGCGATCCGATTGGTGAAGTGTTGTATGTCCGCGACGAACAAAGTCTGCATTGGAGCTGTGCCACCGCCAAACCGAGGCGTGACGGCGGCAGCTACCAATGCAGCCACGGCATTGGGTATAGCCGCTTTAGTCATCAACAACAGGAATTGGCACTGACATTGACGCAATTTGTGGTGATGGATGAAACACTGAAAATATCACGCCTGCAAATTAAAAACTTAGCCACACGGCAGCGTAACTTGTCGATCACCGGTTATGTCGAATGGGTACTCGGGCGCAACCGTTCCTTAACCGCTGCATCGTTATTGACTCAATTTGAAAGCACCGCCGGTTTTGTTCTGGTGAGAAACCCCTGGTCTAGCGCCTTTAGCGGCAAGTTTGCTTTTGTCGCTTTTTCGGTTCCGGCCAGCAGCTGGACTTGTGATCGGGCAGAGTTTATTGGGCGGCATAGCAGTTTGGCATCACCACAAGCGTTGCTGCGCCGAACGAAACTGTCAGCAAGTTGTGGTGCCGGTTTGGACCCATGTGCCGCAGTTCAGCAATTAGTCACGCTGCCTGCGGAGGGCGAGACTGAAGTGATTTTTATGCTCGGACAAGCCAGTTCAGTGGCAGATGCCGTGTTGTTGGTACAACGTTTTTCAGAAGCTGCCGCTGTTGACGAGGCGTTTGCTGCAGTTGCTGCCCACTGGCAGCCATTGTTGGGCGCCGTGCAGGTAACAACCCCGGATCGGGCGCTGGATATTATGCTCAACGGCTGGTTGTTATATCAGACGCTGGTTTGCCGAATTTATGCTCGCTCTGCCTTCTATCAATCAAGCGGCGCTTATGGTTTTCGCGACCAATTACAAGATGGCATGGCGCTAAGCTTATGTGCGCCAGCTGTAACCCGGCAACATTTGCTCCGCGCTGCCGGACGGCAGTTTGCTGCTGGTGATGTGCAGCATTGGTGGTTACCGCATACCGGGGAAGGTGTGCGTAGCCGGATCTCCGATGACCGGATTTGGCTGGTGTTTGCTTGTGCCAGTTATGCCAACAGCAGTGGCGATCAATCCATCTGGCAAGAAAACATTGGCTTTCTGGTCGGGCCGCCGCTAAATAACGACCAACATGATGCCTTTTTTCAGCCGATGCACAGTGACGAAACGGCCACTTTGTTCGAGCACTGTCGTCGCGCTTTGGATCAAAGTTTAAGTTTGCTTGGAGAACACGGCTTGCCATTGATCGGCGGTGGCGACTGGAACGACGGCATGGATCAGGTGGGTATAGAAGGGCGCGGGGAAAGTGTCTGGCTGGGATGGTTTGTGGTGAAAACATTAAAAATGTTTCTGCCGCTGGCCGAGCAGCAACTGACATTGTTATATGAAGCTGGACTGAGCGGTAATCGACAGTCTAGTGTGAACGATAAACACAGGTCGCTGGCGACGCGAATTCAGCACTGGCAAACAGCGCTGGCCGCGATGGTCGAAGCACTGGAGCAACATAGTTGGGACGGCGAGTGGTACCGCCGAGCCACTTATGATGATGGCAGTTGGCTTGGCTCGGCCAACAGTGATGAATGTCAGCTTGATAGTATCGCGCAGTCATTTGCGCAGTTATCCGGTGCCGCTAACCCAGAGCGGGCAGCGCAGGCGATGGATGCAATGCTGCAACGTTTGTGGCTTAAACCAGCTCAAATGTTGTTGTTATTTAAGCCACCTTTTGATCAAACCGAAAAAAATCCGGGTTATATCAAAGGTTATCCACCGGGTCTTCGCGAAAATGGTGGTCAATATAGTCATGCTGCGATGTGGGTGGTGCTCGCGCTGACGACCATGCGCCGCGGCGCTCAGGCACACCAGCTGCTGGCGCAGCTCAACCCCATCGCGCATGCGCTAGATAAAACGGCGGTGCAAACCTATCAAGTGGAACCTTATGTGGTGGCGGCTGATGTGTATTCGGTGGCGCCGCATCAAGGTCGCGGCGGCTGGACTTGGTACACCGGTGCTGCGGGTTGGATGTATCGTGCAGCCATCGAAGGCTTGTTAGGCATTCGTCGTGAAGGAAACACCCTGCGCATCACCCCTTGTTTGCCGCCAGAATGGCCGGGTTATAGCGCAGAGATTGTGCTAGAGCAAAGCTGTTACCAGCTAACATTCGAGCAGCTGGCAACGATTGAAACGCCGATGAGTTTGCAACTGGATGAGATAGATGTCAGCGATCAAATGCAGTATTTTCAAGGAAAAACGACCTTAGTGCTGCCGTTGGACGGGAAGTCGCATCAGTTGTGCTGGCGGTTTCATGGCACTGATGCTGATGGCGTGAGTAGCCAAGCGCCAGGCAATTGAAGACAACAGAAGGCAACAGAAGACAACTCATGTTGGTCATGGTTAGTTCTAGTTCTAGTTCTAGTTCTAGTTCTAGTGCTGGTTTTAGTTCGCTGGACGTTTACGCCGCGGTTTTGTGGCGGTGCTGTTGTGAGCGCTTGCGACCTTTGACTTCGCTTTAGCCGCTAAAGCCGGGCGTCGCGAGCTTGCTGGCACGGCTGGTTTGCGACGAAACGGGTTCGCGCCTGTCGGCGCCGACAATGCTGATAAACCACTGGGCAGGCTTTGTTGCGCATGAGCAATCAGCTGCTGTAGTTGTTCGGTCAAAGGCTGCATAAACTGCTGATAACTTTGCTGGCGCACACAAATTTGATTCAGCTGCGCTTCCCACTGCGCGGTCATATCGGGTTTAGTGGCGATATCCGGCAGCGCAGCAATCAAGCTATGACCGGTGGCCGTGGCATGAATCGATTTGCCGCTGCGGCGCAAAAATCCGCGCTTAAATAACAGCTCAATAATACCGGCGCGGGTCGCTTCGGTGCCTAAACCATCGGTGTCGCGTAAGATTTTTTTAATATTGGGATCGTCGACATAACGACTGATCCCGGTCATCGCCGCCAATAATGTGGCGTCGGTATAAGGCTCCGGCGGCTGGGTGTGCTTTTCTAGCAGCTCACCGCGCTGACAAAATAACTGCTGGCCAACCTGCAGCGGCGGCAACATTGCGCTCGTTTCTTCTTGGTCTGCCTCACTATTTTTGCGGGTTGCTAACCATTGTTTCCAGCCAACTTTTTGCTCAGTTTTGGCAACGGTGCGGAACAAACCGCCGCAGATTTGCACTTCCAGCACCGTTTCGGCATAACAATAGGGCGGATAAAACTGCAGTAGATATTGTTTCGCGATTAATTGATAAATGTGCTGCTCGTTTTGGCTGAGCTTACTGGCATGCAGCGCTTTTTCGGTCGGAATAATGGCGTGATGCGCTTGTACCTGCGTGTCGTCCCAAGCTTTACTGACGCGGCTGAAATCTGCAGCGGCCACCATGGCAGCTAATTCTTCGCCATGCGCCGCCACCGCTTTGCTCACCACAGGAACCGCTTGCAATTGCTCTTTCGGTAAATACCGGCTGTCTGAACGTGGATAGGTGATGAGCTGATGGCGCTCATACAGTTGTTGTGCGATATCCAGCACCTGCTGCGCCGACAAGCCAAAACGTTTAGCGGCATCAATTTGCAGCGCCGACAAGTTATAAGGCAGCGGTGCAAATTGTTGTTTGTTTTTTTGCTCTAATGTCATCACTTCGGCCGGTTGGCCCTCGATGGTGCGGGCTACTTTGGCGGCGAGGCCGTAATTAAGCACCCGTCCTTCTGCATCTAGATAGGGCTCACAAGCGCTGCTTGGTTGCCATTTGGCGCTAAAACCGCTGTCAGCGGCGGCGGTTTCAGACAGCAATAAATGGGCGAGCACCTGATAAAAAGGTTTGCTGACAAAATTTTCAATCGTCAAATCACGTCTTGCCACCAGCCCCAACAGCGGCGTTTGCACCCGGCCGACTGATAACACCCCTTGATAACCGGCTTTTTGGCCTTGCAAGGTGTAAGCACGGGTCATATTTAGGCCATACAGCCAATCGGCGCGACTACGCGCCAGCGCCGAGGTGGACAGTGGCACAAACTCTTGATTGGATTTTAGTTGTGACAGGGCGCGTGTCACGGCCGCTGGGTTTAAATCACTGATCAACAAACGTTGGGTGGCGTTCAGTTTGTCGCCTTTGACGCCACACCAATGGATCACTTCATCGACCAGCAACTGGCCTTCACGATCCGGGTCGCCGGCATGCACCAACTGATCAGCCTGTAAAATCAATTTTTTTAAAATGGTTAATTGGGCTTTACTGCTGGCGCGGGCTTGTAACTGCCACTGCGTCGGGATGATGGGTAGGTGTTGTAGTTGCCAGCGTTTAAAGGCTGGATCGTAGCTTTGTGGCTCTGCCTGCTCTAGTAAATGCCCGATACACCAGCTGACCACATCGCCATTGGCCAGATAAATACAGCCATCGGCTTTGCGCTGTGGTTGTGGCAACACCGCTGCAATAGCACGGCCTAAACTGGGTTTTTCAGCGATATACAGGATCATGGCTTTAAAGTGCTGGATATATTTACAGGTGATTTAAAAGCAGTTGCCGCAGAAAGTAAAGTATTTTAACCGGGGCATGTGCTGCTGCGACGCCAATATCAACGTTTGGGAATACGTCGTTTTCTTGGGATGAGCTCAAGCTGACGCCAGACGCAAGCCGTTCACAACTGGACTTGTTGCGGGTTGATGGCTAAGGTTGGAAGGCCTTTCATGTAAAAAAAGTGCAAGCAAGTTGGCAATTACCGGCTGACAGCAGCGACGCTGCAGCATGATTTGCCAAGCAGTTGCTGGGCAGTAAACATCGCAAATTCGAACATAACAAGTATGCGGCGCTGTTGTGAATAGCAATGTTGCAGCACGCTTATCGGCTCGGGTCATCACAAGACGAAGGAGATCATCATGACGCAAAAATTTAATCCAGTGTGTTGGTTTGAAGTGTACGTGCAGGATATGCCACGCGCCAAAGAGTTTTATCAAGGGGTATTTCAATGTCAGTTGGAGCAGTTACCTAGCCCCGGTATTGAAATGTGGGCTTTTGGCATGGATGCAAATGGGTCAGGTGCCAGTGGTTCACTGGTCAAAATGCCGGGGATGGCATCGGGGGGCAATAGCAGTCTAGTGTACTTTGCGTGCGAAGATTGTGCCGTGGAAGAGGCGAGAGTCAGCCAGTTTGGTGGCAAAGTGGAACGACCAAAAATGTCGATTGGTGAATATGGTTTTATCAGTCTGGTGACGGATACCGAAGGCAATATGATAGGGCTTTTTTCAGAAAAATAGCTGTCAAGTAGGTATGAGATAGGTGTGTGGTAGGTGTGTGATAGTTACGAAAATAGCCACAAAGTGATCACTACATTAATGGCCATAAACTATAACGGATGACTGTTCGACATGAATACCAGGTCCGACCAATAGCTAGCTATTTATAGGCGATGCTGCAGCTGTCAGTGCATCGTCGAATACCATCTTCGAATACCAGCGATGGTGCGATTAACGTTATTACGGAGGATGAGTGCCATTGAGTTCTATTCGTCTTGTATTGTTGTTCTGTTTTTCGGCCTTCGCCGTTGCTGCTGTTGAAATCAAAGAACTGCAGTTGGCGACCAGTGAATCGCCGCCGTTTCAAACGGAACTGGAGTTAGACCAAGGCCCAGTGCCAAAGCTGGTCAAAGCAGCGTTCTTAGCGCGCAATATTCGAGCTAAAGTGACATTTATACCCTGGCCTAGAGCGCTGATACTGGCAAAAACAGGTTTATATCACGGTATTGTCGGGGCTTGGGATCACCCTGAACGGCGCAAAAACTTCATCTTTTCTTCAGTGCTCTATCGTACCGAACTGCATTTGGTCTCGTTAAAACCAATCACCCACACCAATTTATACCAGCTAAGAGATGCCGGTAAAAAACTTGGGCTGGTGAGGGGGTATTCTTACCCACCGGTGGTGGTCAAATCGCTGATTGAGACGACCGAGGTCGGTGGTGATAGTGAGTTATTTAACATGCTTTTACGCGGTCGCGTGGACGTTATTTTGGCCGACTTGGGCAGCATTCAGTTATGGCAGCAACAACATCAAGCGTCGGCCAAGATTCAGGCACAGGTGCAAAAGCCAAACAAAGTGTATTCGGTATTTTTTGAAAGTAAGCCGGTGTATTTTTTACTGTCAAAATGGGACCCAGCGAATGTGCAGCGGATGGCAGAGTTTGAGCTTGGTCTTCAAGCACTGACAACATCGGGTGAACGAAAGAAGATATTATCGCGTTTACCGACAGTGAAACCATAACCGGTTGCTGGTCAGAGTTATTTCTCCAACGCCAGCAAGAGTTACCATCGGCGAGCCGGCTACTTACTCTGAATGCTTGAATTTAAGGCTTGAATTTAAGGCTTGAGTTTGACGTGATTCTTGATACAGATGATGCAGGCGGCTGCTGTTTTTCTTCACAGCCGCCTGCAGTTATATTAATTAAACCTGCGGTGGTTCAATTGAAATACTGAGATGTTATTTAAAGTTATACCGCATGCCAAGGGTGTAACGCGGGCCGTACTGCCGGGCAAACAAGAATTGCTCTTCGTATCGGCCATAGCCTTGTTCGGTTTCGTTATTCAGGTTCACCCCTTCAATAAACACCGTCAGCTGCTCAGTCCAGGCGTAATTGACACTGACATCCCATTGACCATAAGCTTTGGCAAACTGTGGTGGCGCATCAGATGAACCTTGTGATTGGCCGACACCAATCAGGTACGAATCACGCCAGGCGTAAGCAATTTTTGCCGACCAGCCATCGCGCTCATAAAACGCTTGGAAGTTGGCGGAGTCACTTAAGCCGGTGAGGGGGGCTTGTTGTGACAAACTCTCGGTATCAAACTTCACATCACCTTGTACTACGGTGGCATTGACGCCCAAACCAAAACCGCTATCGCCGAATAAATGCTGCACCGCAAACTCAAAACCATCAACGGTTTTATTGTCGGTGTTTTGCGGCTGACTGATGTTCCAGACAATCAGTGGATCTTGCGCTGTCGGCTCAATTTTACCGTCGGCATTGCCGTTGCCGTTGGCCAACATTTGCGCAAAAATTGCGGTGCTGGTGGCCTGTTCGCCACGGGCGGTAATATCAGCCACCGCTTTTAGATAGCGTGGGCCATTTAAGATGTCATGCAGACCGGCAATGGTGGTTTCAGTAATGGTGGTTTGAATAAAGTTATCTACGTCTTTTTTAAAGTAACCTAACGCAACATAACTGCCTTCGCCATAATAGTATTCGAGTGACAAATCGAGGTTGGTCGATTCAAACGGCAGTAAATCGGTATTGCCCTGACCGCCAGTGCGCGAACCTGGTTTAGGGCTACCGCTTAAGCTACGGCCGCCTGCCAGCAAGCCAAGTGGGGCGCGGGTAATAGTTTTACCCCAGGAAAAACGGCTGATGATATCGTCAGTCAGTTCAACTTTTAAATCCAGCATTGGCAGTAATAAATCGTTGTTGCCGGTCTGCGCCAAGAAGGTGTCAGTCCCTTGCTGGTATTGGGTGATCCACTCAGATGGACTTTCCCAGTTTACCTGTGTCTCAACTTTTTGCCGGACGCTGCTGGGTACTTTGGTTTCTTCATAGCGCAGCCCAACATTTAGCTGCACTGGGAAAAGACCAGCTGTAAATTCCCACTGCGATTGCAGATAAGCACTGTTGGTTTTTTCCCGCACATAACTTTCACTATCAATGCCATCGAAATAGGCGTTTGGCGTATAAACATCAGCGCCCACGACAGCGGCGGTTAAAAAGGCCATTTGTCGGGCGACGGCTTCATCAAAATCGTAGGTGTAGTAATAATGTGGTCGCAAGGCACTGCCACCGCCATGAAAGGCGGTTAAGAAGTTATTTGTGGTATGACGAGTAAACATGCTGTCTGGGAAAATATAGCTAAAACTTGGGTTAAAGCCCGGGCCACCGCGCAGGCCGCTCCAACCTGACTGCCCACCCATTTTCTGGTCGGTCAGCGCCAGACCAAATTTGATATTGACCAACGGGATTTTAAACACTGAATTGTTCCAGCTACCATCAAGTTGTAGCTGTTCAATTTGTGACTCACCCGGAGAATGGATAAATTGGCTGAAGTTCGAATCAATCTCTGATGCCATCAGCTCATCAGTGCCATTGGCCCACAGCACCATTGCATGCGGTATTTCACCTGTGCGGTAGTCGTAGATTTTTGACAGCAGTTTATCAGAGCCCAAAATCACCTGGCCCGCGTTTCGGCTACCTTTGTCGGCGCCATTATCAATGTCGTTGCTTGAGTTGTGGTAATCGAGCGAAAACCGCCAATCGTCGTTTAAAGTCCAATCGAGGTTTACCCCAACCGACTCAGCGTCCACCTGAGTGGTGCCTTTATTGGCGGTAAAAGAGCCATCATTGCCGCTGATATCAGCAAATAGCGCGGTGCCGCGGGAGTCGAGTTCATAGGCGTTAATATTGCCGCCAAATTCGTTCCAAATACCCCAGCCGATACTCTCACTGCCGGTAATGGCACGTGACGCAGTGTAGTCGAGAGTCATTACCAGACTTTCAATCGGTTGATATTGCAGTGTCAGTTGGCCGTTGCTGCGTTCGCGTTCCAAGTTTTCGATGCTGTAGTTCATGTCCTTTGGAAAAAAGTAGTTGCCTACTTTTTTACCTGAAGCGTCAGTCGCTCGGCCATCCACTACTTTATCTGCCGATAAAGTGGGCAGCGCAACATTGGCTTGCCAGCCCTGGATATTCGCCGATTGTTTCTGGAAGTCGCGCTCTTGGTGCGATATCGAAAACGCCACACCCAGTTTGTCATCGGCAAAGGTATTGCTATAGACCGCGGCCACTTCAGGGGTGACGTCACTGCCCATTTCATTGGAGGTGTCGGCAATTGCTTTGGCGCTCAGCGAATAACGCTCACCGGGTTGGGTTAAAGGTTTGGTGGTGACAATGTTCACCGTGGCGCCTAAACCACCGCTCGGGTTTTCGGCGCGGGCCGTTTTATATACTTCCAGCGCGCTGACACCTTCGGAGGATAAATTCTCTAGATTGTAAGATCGGCTGTAGCCAGTGCCCGGCATTTGCCGGCCGTTCAGTGTCACCAAGTTAAATTCCGGGCCAAAACCACGCACGGTAATTTGGCTACCTTCACCATTGGCGCGGCTGACCGAAACACCGGTAATTCGCTGTAATGACTCTGCTAAGTTGGTGTCGGGAAACTTTCCCATCTCTTCGGCGGAAATGGCATCCATTACACCATTGGCTTCACGTTTTAAATCCATCGAACGGATTAAACTGCCACGAATACCACTGACTTGAATGACTTCTATTTTTTCTTCGGCTTTTGGGGCGGCCGCTGTCGCGTTATCAGCGGTTTGCGCTGCAAATGCGCTCGGGATCATCCCGACGCCTAAAATCATCGAAATATGCACCGCTAAACGGTTTTTTGTACGGTTAATTTTTTTCATCTTGAACCTGTTTATGCAAATGTGGTGGTCGTTTTCAGAGAACTGTGGTCTGTCATCTGCGCCTTGTACTGTTTTGCGACTGATCAACGTTGACCTGCAGTTCTCGCTGCGTTCTGACAAAGATGTCAGGGCTGCGTTATGGGTTGGCGATGATCACGTTATCCAGCCGATACACTGCGCCCTGACCCGAGCCCCAAGCCGGGAATACCATCAGTACATCAATGGCACTGATATCCAGACCGGCATCAAACAGGGTTTTTAACGGGAAAGTGTAAGTTTGCCATTGGCCGGTGGCGGGTGTTTTGCCTTCCAGACTTGCTGACAAGTCAAGTTCAACCGCGGTGCTGGCGTTATTGGACTCAATTTTAAACTTCCAAACCGCAGCGCTGTTGTTCGGTGCGGTGACCACTTTCATTTCAAAACGCACCACACCATTTTGTAGCAGGGCACTGGCGTCAAATGAGCGGTTATTGAGGGCCTTGATGCCCATCACTGTCGGTGCTGCGCCAATCACATACTGGGCGGTCGCGCCATGGCTGGCATCGTCCTGTTCGACGGTGGGCGTGCTGCCGCCACAACAATCCCAGATTGACCAGTTATCTGCTGCTTTGTCGGCAAATAACACCAGTCGACCCGTCGCAGGAACATCGCTGGCCGGATGGTAAATTCTCGCGTTATCGACTCGATACACGGCGCCATTGCCGCTGCCCCACGCGGGGAAAATCATCACCACATCAATCGCACTGACATCTAAACCCGCGGCGGCTAAGTCGGAGAGTTTATATGTGTAAGTCTGCCATTGGCCGGTTTTGGGCGCTGTAGCCTCCACGCTGGCCGTTAAATCCAGCTCGACGGCACTAGCACCGCCATCGGCTTCAACTTTAAATTTCCACGGCGCGTTGGGAGTACTCGGCGCAGTGACAACTTTCAGCTGAAATTGCACTAAACCGCCATCAAGAATGGCTGTGGCATCAAAAGGTTTGTTGCTGCCACCATTGGCGGCGCGAGTGATAAAACCCATCACGGTCGGCGTTGCACCAATTTTGAACTCGGCCACTACACCATGCTCTGCGTCATCAGTTTGTTCCGTTGGCGAAGAACCGGCGCAACAATCCCACATCGGCCAATCGGCGTTCATGCTGTCTTTAAACAACACCAACTCGGGTTTGGCAACATTAGCTTGGCCAATTTTCAGATTGTCGATGCGATAGACCGCACCTTCACCGCTGCCCCAAGCTGGGAAAATCATCACCACGTCAATCGCGGCTAAATCAACACCTGCACCAGCCAGCGTTTTTAAAGGGAAAGAATAACTTTGCCATTTGCCGACAACTGGCGCCGGGCCTCCAGCGGTTAGGTCAAGTTCAGCTGCGGTGGCGCCTTCTGCGCTTTCGACTTTAAATTTCCAAACTGCTGCTGCGTTATTCGGGGCTTTGATGAGTTGCAAATCAAAGGTCACGCTGCCGGTATCGACCATCGGTGAGGCGTCAAAGGGCGTGGGTTGGCCGGTGGCATCTTTGATAAATGCTTTTCGGGTAATAAAACCGTTGACGGTCGGCGCGGCACCGACTAAAAATTCATACACATTGCCACGCTGCGCATCATTGACTAAGGCTGGGGTTGAACCACCACAGCAGTCCCAGGCTGGCCAGTTTGGGTTTGGCGTGCCATCAAAAATGGTCAGATTTTGTGGGATGCCGGTTGATGGCGGCGTTGGGATCGGGGCTTTGCCTTCGACTAAACCGTCGGTCAATTTATCGTACCCTGGGCGGACAGTTTCACAACCTTTGCCTGTTGCTGGATTCGATTTACATTCATATACGCGCACATAGTCAACGACTAAACTTTGACCGCTGGTAAAGGCTTTAGCATCAACACCGCCTTTATTGACGTTCTCAGGCCAGTTGCCACCAACAGCCAGATTTAAAATCATAAAAAACTTCTGATCAAAGGGCGCTGCATCCCAGTGGATTTCTTTTTCGCCGGTGCCTTGATTAAAATATTCGGCGTACCAGCCACGATGTTTTAAGCCAACAGGCTGATTTTTAGCGTTGTAACGCACTTCGGACTGGCGCTGCGTTGCATATAAATAGCCATCAACATACCAACGAATTTCACCTTGCTGCCATTCGACGGCATAGGTGTGAAAATCGTCCGCTGGGTTTTTACCACCGGGCAGGGCGTAACCTTTGCCGCTATTGAGATTATTTGGCCAATCGCGGCCGTAATGCAAGGTGCCATGAACCTTGGCTTCAGCAATGCCTGCGGCATCGGGTACCTTTAGGTTGACCGCTTCCATAATGTCGATTTCGCCGGATTTTGGCCAACTGCCGTAAAAGGCATCAGTTGGCATCATCCAAAAGGCTGGCCAACTGCCTTGGCCGGATGGTAATTTTGCTCGCATTTCAAAACGACCATATTTAAAGTCGGCTTTTTTCTGCGTGGTCAGCCGCGCTGAAGTGTAAGGTTTTTCGGCGCCAGCTGGCGCAGGCAGCGCGACAATATTCAGCATACCTTTTTCAATAAAGGCATTTTTTTTGTCGCCGGTATAACATTGTTTTTCGTTGTTACCGCCGCCTGAGCAGTTAATTTCAAAGTTCCATTTACGGGAGTCTATTTCAGCGCTGTTAAATTCATCACTCCAGACTAACGCCCAGTCCGAGACTGGCTGACTGACATCTACTTTAGTGAAATCGGAGTTTGTTGCCGAATCACCGCCACAGCCTTGCAAGCTGGTGGCAATACCCGCAGCAAGCAAAGCGTTTCGCATCGTCGTTTTCATGGTGGTTACCCTGTTGTTGATTTTTTAAGAAATTGACAGCCTGTCATATAAGCACAGATGTAAGCATAGATGTAAGTGCTTTCAGAAAGCGCTTACATCTATGCTTACATAAAGTATTGCGTCATGGCCAATAGGTCAATTACTCAGCGACATTTATTTTATGCTTGGGTAATCTCAGTGCATTGTTTGAACATGAATAAAAAGGGTACTTTTGTGAAACTTCAAAATTCAAGCTTATTTAATATTGCTAATTATCAGTTTGTTAGTGTTTTTTTCGGTAAGGGCGCCATTGGCGTATCTTCTACGCGGCTAGTGTGAAAGTCGTAAAAAACGGCCAATAAGGCCGTCTTAAAAGGTCATGATTAGGTCAAATGATACGGTTTAACATGAACTTTCGGCGGCAGCTTTTGCTTCGCGCACCAGCGCCACCCCATTACTAAACTTTGCTAAAGCGTTGTTTTTATCAAGTTCGTCAAAGGCTGTGACGTAAGCGGCAAACAGCGCGTCAAACATTTTCGCCACGTTCTGTTGGTAGGCGTTATCAATAGCATCTTGCGTTAATTCGTCCATAGCGGAATTCCTTTGTTAAAATATTAAACTGAGATTTAGCATCATGTGTGATGTCGCTGAGCAGCGACCAAGCTGCCATGCATTGTCATCTTAGCCAAGCTCAGTCGTGGTGTCGCGGTTAACAATGTCTGGTGTGAAACACAGCTTGCATTCTTGCGTGCTGGACGCATTTCAGTTATCTCTCCTTGCGTTGTTTCGTCTGGCTTGCCAAGGTTGCTTGGCAGGTCAAACCTTGCAGAATTTCGGCTGTGGACTTGGCCATCGCAGTGAATTATTCAACGCTGATATGTCGCGGATGATTTATGCCCGTTGATCGGATGTGTAGTCACAACGTAATGCGTCATAGCTACAACGTTTCTGTTACCCATAGGAGTTTCTGAATGACGATGAAAACAAGCAAAGATTTTGACCCACAAACCCTTCAACTATTTGACCAATATGTGCATGGTGATATTAGCCGACGTGACTTCTTAACTAGAGTCGCAAAATATACCGTTGCCGGGGTCACAGCACTGAGTGTGCTTCAGGCGTTGACGCCTAATTTTGTGCAAGCCCAACAAATAGCAGTGAACGACAGCCGCTTAAAAACAGAATATATAGAAATTCCATCACCAAGTGGCAATGGCAAAATTCGTGGTTACTTAGTACAACCGATCCCAGCCACAGGCAAGCTACCGACGGTGTTGGTGGTGCACGAAAATCGGGGCTTAAACCCGCATATTGAAGATATTACCCGGCGTGTCGCGCTGGATAATTTTATCGCTTTTGCACCTGATGCACTCTTTACACAGGGCGGCTATCCAGGGGATGAAGACCAAGCCCGAGCGTTATTTGGCAAATTAGATCCGCAAAAAACGGAAAACGATTTTGTCGAAGCGGCGGCCTTTTTAAAAACGCTCAGTGCCGGCAACGGTAAAGTTGGGGTCGTCGGTTTTTGTTACGGTGGCGGCATTGCCAATGCATTGGCGACCCGCGTGCCAGACTTAGCGGCGGCGGTGCCATTTTATGGCCGCCAAGGCGATTTAACTAAAGTCGCGGCGATAAAATCGCCATTGCTGATCCATTATGCCGGTAACGACGAGCGGGTAAACGCAGGCGCCAAAGCTTATGACGATGCATTAAAAGCCGCCGGCGCCAATGCGCAGTCTTTTGTTTATCCTGATGTTGAGCATGGTTTTAACAATGACACCACGCCGCGTTTTGACAAAGCCGCCGCCGATTTAGCCTGGCAGCGCACCATGGCGTTTTTTAACCAGTATTTACGGGGTTAGTGCCATGACAAGCCCGGTTGGTTGTTGTGAAGGGCCGTAAGCGTCCGGCGATCACAGGTTGATGCTCTAATTTAAGTGTCCACTTATTTTGAGTGGACACTTAGTGTCTTAAATTGCGTCGCCAGGTTGGGTTGATAAATCGATGTTCCAAGGCAGCAGCTCATCGATGCCAGCAAGGATTCAGGCCACCCACCAATTCATCGCAAACATTGACATTAACCTTTTTGCAAACAAACTAAAAGCTTCACGTTTTTTATGTCAGGATGACATCATGCCAAAGCCAAGGTCGGCGCAAATCGCAATTGAAGAAACACCATTTTATCATTTGGTCAGTCGCTGTGTGCGCCGTG
>JBBKWN010000105.1:0-4353 GCA_037968955.1 Rheinheimera sp.
CTAATAATTCACGATAGGCGGCCATATTAGTGACCCTCGTTTTTAATAAAAAATCGAAAAAAATACCCTGCCAAGATACCAGAGAGCAGCTAACCGTGCATCTGTTTAGATGACGTACAACCAGTGCTGCCCACGCTATCTGCTTGTTATTTAACCACTGATGGCGATAAAAGTCGTTTGCTTCACTTCTTCCATCACCACATATGTCCGGCTTTCGCGCACACTTGGTAGCCGCAACAAAGTTTCACCTAATAATTCACGATAGGCGGCCATATTAGTGACCCTCGTTTTTAATAAAAAATCGAAACTGCCTGATACCAAATGGCACTCCAAAATTTCATCGAGTTTTTGTACGGCTTTGCTAAATTCATCAAAGTCCTCTGGTGAGGTTTTACTTAACGTAATTTCGACAAACACCAACAATGCGGCGCCGACTTTATTTGGGTCCACTCGCGCGTTGTAGCTTAAAATAAATTTATCTAATTCCAGCTTACGCACGCGTTCGAGGCAAGGCGTCGGACTTAACCCTACCCTCTTGGCTAATTCTACGTTCGACAACCGACCATCTTTTTGTAACTCGACCAAAATTTTTCGGTCAATTCGGTCTAGTTTTTTCGAGCTTTGATTTTCCGGCAGCATGCTAGTGGTTTATTCTTCTATAAATTTTATTTCAGATGATTATGCTACAAAGCAGCTATATTTCAAACATTCATTCTGCAAATTCAGCACTATACTAGCCGAATATTTTTTACCCACTCAAAGCTCTTACTCAAAGGCGAAAATTATGATTATTGGCGTGCCAAAAGAAATTAAAAACCACGAATACCGCGTCGGTATGACTCCGGCCAGCGTGCGCGAACTTGTCGCACATGGTCACACGGTATTGGTCGAACATAATGCGGGTAGCGGCATTGGTTTTGGCGATACGGACTACACAACAGCTGGTGCGACAGTGCTGCCCACCGCCGCTGATGTCTTTGCAAAAGCAGATATGATTGTAAAAGTCAAAGAACCACAAGCCGTTGAGCGCGCCATGCTGCGCGAGGGCCAAATTCTATTTACTTACCTGCACTTAGCCCCAGATTTACCACAAACTGAAGATCTGATTAAATCGAAAGCGATTTGTATTGCTTATGAAACCGTAACCGATAGCCGCGGTGGCTTGCCGCTCCTGGCACCGATGTCTGAAGTTGCCGGCCGGATGTCTATTCAGGCTGGTGCTCGCGCTTTAGAAAAATCATGCGCCGGTCGTGGCATGTTGTTAGGTGGTGTACCTGGTGTCGAACCTGCAAAGGTGGTGGTGATTGGTGGCGGCATGGTGGGTACCAATGCTGCGCAAATGGCGGTTGGTTTAGGTGCCGATGTGGTAGTACTTGATCGCAACATGGATGTTTTACGCCGTATTAATGCCCAGTTTAATGGTGCCGTCAAAGCCATCTACTCAACAACAGATGCCCTTGAAAAATATATTTTAGAAGCCGACTTAGTTATTGGCGGTGTGTTAATTCCAGGCGCTGCGGCACCCAAATTAGTGACTCGTGAACATGTCCGCAAAATGAAAGCCGGCTCAGCAATTGTCGACGTCGCAATCGATCAAGGCGGTTGTGTTGAAACTTCACATGCGACAACACACGCCGATCCGACCTTTATTGTCGATGATGTTGTGCATTATTGTGTCGCAAACATGCCAGGTGCAGTGCCGCTGACCTCGACATTTGCACTGAACAACGCGACCTTGCCATTTATCATTCGATTGGCCAACAAAGGCTACAAGGCCGCATTGCTAGAAGATCAGCATTTATTAAATGGCCTGAATGTTATCAACGGTAAAGTCGTAAATCAGCATGTTGCAGAAGCACTGAACCTGCCATTCGTCGAGCCAAAATTGGTATTAAACGCCAACTAAGCAAATAGCTTATACGACTAAAACCCTAAACATAAAAAAGCCAGCAGCCGCTCAACACCGATCAGTTCAGGAGTATTCAAGCTGATCGGTTGACCGATACTCAGGCCGGTTCAAAATACCCTCATCACCGTTAGGTCATGAGGGTATTTTTTGCTTCAACATTGGTTACTTGATACGGATACATATGCCGTACCCGAATCTTGGCAATATTCCAGCAATTGATACCTCGAAAAAGGATACAACAAGCCTTTGCATCAACTAATAAAGCTAGTAGCCGTCGACATAAGTTGCGAGCGGAGCTGGTGGTTGCAATGGATCTATTGCGTGACCGTTCCATTTGTAAAGTAGTCTCAAAGCTCGATTTAAATTTACAAGACCAAGCGAGTGGGTAACCATTGCTCCCTGAGCCATTCCTTAGGCACGCCGCAACTTACACATAAACCGCTTGCAAAGCTTTGTGAAATTACGGTTGCACTTTGGGTTGAGCAAAATAATAGCAACGATACCTGGCATAGTTAATCGCTGTATTCCGCTACTGGAACACAATTCAGAACCGCGGATACAGCTGAGCTTGTCAGCCATTTTGGCCGGATAAAACTCAGCACAACACGGTCAACCGATTGTGCGCGATTAGCTCATTCCCGCCGTGTCAGGATAGTTGCCCGGTCTATCAATCAAGTTAAAACAGGAACAGACGGCGGGAGGTTACCAGCTTAATGTGCCGACTGCACGAGTCAAAACGATCACCAGCTGCATAGAAAAAGGCCTGCGACATCGCTGTTACAGGCCTTTCCACACCAGTCACTGGGTCAATAATGCTTTACTAATCGGCATTAACACAATTTGTCTGGCTTTATTTTTCTTCAGTTACTTAGGTTTAAACTTTAATTATTTCTGCACTGAACGACGACGTCCATACAACGCAAATCCCATCAGACTTAAACCAAAAACTGTAAGAGCGACGGGCTCTGGCACCTCGATCTTATCGGCATCAATTAACACACCAAATTGTGCCTCAGTAGCTGCATTCTCTATGGTTTTAAACCCAGTGCATCCTGGAGCAACACCAGCTGCTATACAAGCTTCAGGCGAAAGCGCAAAAAGTGTCGATGTAACTTCCACTATATTAGTAGTGTATTTGTAACCGTCATAAACAAAATCACTTGTCAAATCACCAATTGAAATCACGAAAATATCGTCACAGATAGAATCACTGGGAAATCCACAATCAGGGTTATTTGGCGTTTCAGTAAAGTTGATTGTAAAGTTCAAAATTTTCGTAGGCAGAAAAATTGGTCCTGGAACTGGTAAAAATGGTTTCAGTTTTAAAGTCGTTTTTAACTGTGCACCGATCAGTGTGCTGAAAGAGCCTTGCAGGGTGTTATTCCAGTGAGTGATGATATTCGTTAAAGCCGGAATAAGACTTCCCGTAACCAAGTTAGTACCAATAACGGGGCTAGGCCCCAGAACTAGTGCACTTCTTGCCGTACCAATACCAGCGCTTTGGTCGGTATAAAGAGCAGTACCACCCCAACTAATTTCAGTAGCATCTTGGTACGGAGTGCCATTGCCAGCATCAAAAGTTGCCCCTGTCCACATTGAGGATATTTCATACTCCCAGTCCGTAACTAAAGCGGCTTGGGCGATTTGTGGGAGTATTAATGCACAAGCAACGAGTGTACCTTTAAGTAGTGTTTTCATAACGTTCTCCATGAGATCCATAAGTTAGTCATCCGCGACATAGGAGTACTGCTTAATGTCTAGTATTAATGAAGCATAATCTAGGCCAATCATAATTTGAGCGTTTTTTCATCAACTTACCGAATTGCAAAAAATGAAGTGTAAAAAAAACTGACAACAAATCGCCAATGTAACACCTAGAAAGTTGAGCTCGAAGCCATCAAAATACATTGGCATAGAGTCCATTGTGTCTGCGGAACTAACAACTTAAGCAAGGATCGTCTTGAATGCAGCTGGTGCTTGAGCATTGGCCAACTAGCTGTTGTAAAGTTGACAGTTGCAATCAATGGCAAACACCGGCGCGTGTTGTCGTTCAATTACTTGGGTATGCGGTTATGTCGCTTGGTGAGGCTGACTATCTCAGTAGCGGATATCTAGGCCACCATTCGGAAAATCATGGTTTAGGCCAGTGAATAGGATTGGAAAACGTTAAATTGTTAAGCTATTGATATAATGTGATTTTTTGCAGGGGCGTCAACAAGATTACTAAAAATTTTGGTAGCAACATAAACAAAAACCTCCAGATAATTCTGGAGGTTTTTGCTAAAGCGGTGCAAATTATACTGCGGCTTTTTTATTCCGACGCAGTGACAACAACACTAACGACAAACCAAGAATACCAACGGTAGCTGGCTCTGGAATAGTCTCTAAGCGTGCTAAAAATTCAATTTTATTATTTGATGACTCAGCAGTCACCAGAGTAATTG
>JBBKWN010000106.1:0-17141 GCA_037968955.1 Rheinheimera sp.
TGATAAAAGGGTATCGCCCGAGGGTGGGATACCCTAACATTCCGCTAATCCGCTAATCCGCTAATCCGCTAATCCGCTAATCCGCTAATCCGCTAATCCGCTAATCCGCGTCCAGTAACACTATGTGGCTATTGATCTAACGCGACATTAAATTCTTTTGGAGTGTCGAAATCACCGGTCATTTTTGCCAATTTATTATCGGCAAAAGACAGAATCAGTTTTTTCTCAAAATGTTCGCCGTTGCCGCGTTTTAAAGCATAAAAATAATGCCATATATCTTTGTCGAAACTATTTTCTGCCACTGGATTACCAAGGACAAACTGTACTTGCTCTTTGGTCATCGCGATGCGCAGTTTGTCGATATCTTTTTGTTCTAGGAAATTGCCTTGTGGCACATCAATCCGATAAATCCAGTTACTGCAGGCAGATACCGATAAGGCACAACCTGCGGCAATCAGCCATTTGCTGATTGATTTTGAGAATACTGCTGCCATAACACTCTTCATTTTTTAAGTTAGGCTTGCATCATACCGCAAGCATGGGGGGAGATAAAAGACCTGCTTCTGACCTAAGGGGTACATAAAAGTTCGCGCGCGTTAGCGATAGCACTGGCACTGACATTCTCACCGGCTAGCAATCTGGCTATTTCTTGAACTCTTTCATCATCGTTGAGGTGACGCATTCGGGTCTCAGTATGAAGTCCGTCGGTATATTTTTCTACATACATTTGCTGATGCCCCTGACTTGCGACTTGCGGTAAGTGGGTCACACAAATCACCTGAGTGGTACTGCCAAGTTGTCGCAATAGTCGACCAACGCCAGCCGCGACCGGCCCGCTGATACCGACGTCCACTTCGTCAAAAATAAGGGTGGGTGTGGTCACTTTATCTGCCAAGATGACTTGTACGGCAAGACTAATACGCGATAATTCACCACCAGAAGTCACCTTATGCATCGGCTGCAATGGCTGGCCCGGGTTGGTACTGACAATAAACTCAATATGATCAAGACCCTGAGCATTGGCTTTATCAAGCGCTAATGTTTGTACGTCAATCTGAAATCTAGCGTTATGCATACTTAAATCGGCCATGCTGGCGGCAATTTTATCGCTAAGTTCCAGTGCAGCCTGTTGCCTTTGTTCAGTCAACGCGGCGGCGGTTTCACTATATTGACGGGCGGCTTGGGCAATCGCCAAATCCAATTCATGCAAGCGCTCGTCATCACCGGCTAGTTGCAATAATTGTGAGCCTAAATGTTGATGATGCAAGGCCAGTTGATCATGAGATACTTGATGTTTGCGGCTTAATGTCAGCCACAAACCTAATCGTAGATCAATTTCGCTTAACCGCTCTGGATCTATATCAACCCGCTCGCCATAACGGCGCAATTCTCGGCTGGCTTCTTCTACCTGCACTAATGCTTCTTGTAGCATCTGATCGACACTAGTTAATTGTGGATCAATGGCACAAGCATCACTGATTTGGTGCGCAGCCAGGCGCAGTAGGCCAAGTACATTGCCATCATCGCTGTCACTGAGCAGTTGAATACATTGTTGGCTCGACTCAATAAGCTGCGCACTATGGTTTAACCGTTGATGTTCGGCTTCTAACGCCAAAAACTCATCGGCTTGTGGTGCAAATAAGTCAAGTTCAGCCACTTGATATTCCAGCAATTGACGCTGGGCTTCTCGCTGTTGCTGTGACTTTTGTAATTCTTGGTATTCCTGCTTTAGCAGCTGCCAACTTTGCCAATGTTGTTTGACGTTGGCCAGTAGTGCCGGGTGGTCGGCAAATGCATCGAGTAATTGCCGTTGATGATCGGATTTGAGTAGTAACTGGTGCGCGTGTTGACCATGAATGCTGAGCAGCAATTGACCAAGTAGTTTGAGTTGTTGAGCAGGGACCTGCACACCGTTGATATAGCCGCGCGAGCGCCCTTCACTACTGACGACCCGGCGAACGATACATTCTTGCCCCATGGCTAAATCTTGTGTTTGTAACCACTGCTGGGCGCCAGGAAGATGGCTGATATCAAAGGTAGCGACGAAGTCGGCTTTGTCTGTCCCGGGGCGTACCACGCTGCCATCGGCGCGTTCGCCGAGACATAAGGCAAGTGCGTCCAATGAAATTGATTTGCCGGCGCCGGTTTCACCGGTGATGGTGGTCATGCCGGTATGCCATTCAATTTCCAACGCGCGGACTATCGCAAAATTACTAATATGAAGATGCGTTAACATGGTAGCCCCAGGCACTTAATGCTGTATTTAGTTTCAGGCTGTAAATTTATACAGTAATCAAGTGACTGACAAGGCTCGACAGAAAAAATATTTTCAGCGCTTTGAACGTTATATTTTATATCGCTAAAAGTTATTGAAATTAATAAAGTTTAGAGCCCCAGCCAAGTTTGTTGCGTAACACATTAAAATAACTGTAGCCCGGCGGATGAACCAGTTTCAGTGGTTTTGGGTGTTTACGGATCACAATTTCATCACCCGGCATCACCGCAAGAATGACGTGACTGTCACAACTAATTTGCAGGTGAGCGTCATTACTTGGTGCCACTTTTAAGCGAATTTCGCTGTTGCCCGAGACCACCAAGGGTCTGCTACTTAAGGTATGTGGAAACATCGGCACTAGGCACATAGCGTCCAATTCTGGCGTTAAAATTGGGCCGCCGCCAGATAATGAATAAGCGGTGGAGCCGGTTGGTGTGCTAACAATCAGCCCGTCGGATCGTTGACTGAAAACAAACTCATCATTGATATATGCTTCAAATTCAATCATATGTGCAACTTTATCAGCATGAAGTACTGCTTCATTGACCGCACTGTTACTACTTTTGATACTGTCATGACGAAGTACTTCAATTTCCAGTAAATTGCGATGCTCGTTGACATAATTGCCGGCCAGCACTTCGGCTAATGGCACTTGAAAACTTTCTGGAGATAAATCAGTTAAAAAACCGAGGTTGCCGCGGTTGACACCAAGTACGGCAACACCAAAGCGCGCCAGCACCCGAGCGGCGCCAAGCATATTGCCGTCGCCGCCGACAACAATGGCTAAATCACAGTTTTTGCCTAAATCGACTAAGTCCAGCGCTTGTACGCCTTCGAGTCCAAGCGAACCTGCAACTTTCTCTTCAACATAAACTTGTAGCTGATATTGTTTCAGAAAATGATAAAGACTGACCAGTGTGTGGTTCGCGCCCTGATGATTTGGTTTACCAATCAGGCCGATAGTACGAAAGGCGTGGCTCATAGCTCATTGATCCAGCAGAAGTTTGGGTTTTAGTATACGCAGCAGTATCGATCTGCACCAGTGGCAAGCATGCAACTACTGCTGGTTCAAATGCGGCAGTTGATTTTTTGAGCCAAAGCCCCACTATAACTCTGTGTCTAGTAAAAGGTGGCAGTATGACGCTTGACCTGAGCCGTTCAGAGTTGATTTTGAAATTAATTGTTGAGCAGTACCTCGCGGATGGTTCGCCGGTATCTTCAAAGGCAATTTCAGCCCATACCGCGCTACAGGTGAGCTCTGCCACCGTTCGTAACACCATGGTGCAACTGGAACAACAAGGGCTGATTCGTTCGCCACACACCTCGGCCGGCCGTATTCCAACCACGCTGGGGATCCGGTTATTTATCGATAAAATGCTGCAGCTTGAGCCGTTACCATCACGCTGGCTAAATGAGATGCAGCAGAATTTGTTGCCGCAGCTGCCGGTGTCATTGTTATGTCAAAAAGCGGGTCAGTTACTTGCGAATTTGACGGGGCTGGTGAGCATTTTTAGTCCACCGAAAAGTAGCGGTCGTGTCATTCGACAGGTCGATTTAGTGCGTTTAGCGGCCGATCGTTTGCTATTAGTGGTGATTGACGAAGAAGGTGACATTTTACATCGTGGGCTTTCGCAACGACAAAGTGTTGATGTGATGACGCTCAGTCGGGCTTTATGTTTATTAAATGCAGCCTTGTGCGGTCAACAATGGCTAGATGGCATCTCCAGATTGGCGTTGATGTTAAAAACAGAAACTGGCGCGATTGCTGGACTGTTGCAAGATGTGATGGCGCAACTGAGTTTAGATGAATTACAGCAAAATCAACCCTTGGTTTTTGGTCAGCATCACTTGTTGCAAGCTGCTGAATCACAGAAAGATCCTGCTTTGCAGCAGGTGATTCAGTTACTGGAGCAACCCTCCTGTTTGATGAATTTATTAAAACCACTGACGTTGGATGACAGCACCAAGTTGATCCTTGGTCGCGAGTCGGGCATTGCTCAATTGCACAACGTTAGTGTCATTACGGTTCGTTATCAGGCCGAGCCACATCGTTATTTGGCGCTGCTTGGGCCACGCCGGATGAACTATGCCCGATTAATCCCTTTGGTCGAAGCTTGTGGTCAACAATTGTCAAAGCACTTGAATCAGCCGCGACAATCCCCATAATAGCCTGACTTAGTTTGGAGTAGTGAACAGATGAGCGAGCAAGAACAAGTGCAAAACGAACAACAAGCAGCAGAGTTGGCAGCCGAGCAACCAAGCACCGAACAAGCAGGTGAGCCGGTACAATTGTCAGGTGAGCAGGCTATCATTGCCAAATTAGAAGCTGAATTGGCAGCTGCGCGGCAACAAGCCTCAGATCAAACTGATCTGGCGCTACGCGTAAAAGCCGAAGCAGAAAACAGCAAACGTCGCTCAGCACAAGATGTTGAGAAAGCTCATAAATTTGCGCTGGAAAAATTTGCCGGTGACTTATTGCCGGTGCTGGACAATTTAGAGCGTTCGTTAAGCTTTATTGACCGTGACAATGAAACTGTTAAACCATTAGCCGAAGGGGTGGAACTGACCTTCAAAGGCTTGTTGGATACGGTAGCAAAATACGGTGTACAGCAAATTGACCCACAAGGTCAGCCGTTTAACCCTGAGTTTCATCAGGCGATGTCGATTCAGCCGAATGCTGAGTTAGATGCCAATACCGTGATCTTTGTGATGCAAAAAGGCTATGAACTCAATGGCCGGTTGTTGCGTCCAGCGATGGTTGGTGTGTCTAAAAAACCTGATTAATCAGCTGTTTATTTGATAAAAGCCGGAGCTAGCTCCGGCTTTTTGTTGTCAATTTTAAAAGTAAGTTGCAACAGCAAGTTGTGAAAGCCACCGCTGCTTAACTGACTTTAAACCGACCGACTAAGCTAAATAGTGTGTTCGACAGCTGTTTGATCTGAGCTGATAATTGCTCGTTAGTGTCGGCGATTCCGCCCGCAGCGCTGGCTTGATCGTTTAAAGCATACAAATTTTTAGTAATTTCTTCTGAGACCACGCTTTGCTCTTCGGTTGCGGCCGCGGTTTGGGTCGCCATATCGTTGACCCGCCGTGACGATTCCTGTAATTGATGGAATACTTCATCGGCTTTGGCAAAAAATTGCAGCGTGCGATCGGCATTCGCTTTGCCACTGTTTATTGCCCCAGATGCCTGATTCACACGGTTTTGCAGGTTTTGGATCATTTCCTGAATATGGTTAGTGCTTTGCTGAGTACGGGAGGCCAGTGTGCGAACTTCATCGGCAACCACAGCAAAGCCCCGACCTTGTTCACCTGCTCTGGCGGCTTCAATTGCAGCGTTTAGGGCCAATAAGTTGGTTTGCTCGGCAATGCTGCGAATAACATCAAGTACCGAGGCGATATTTTCCGAGCTATTTTCAAGTTCGGCCGAGTAAGTCAATGCCATATCAACATCACTCGATAGCGCTGCCATGCTTTGGTTAACGTGATCGACCACCGCTAAACCTTGTTCGGCAGTGCGGCTAGCAACGTCCGCTTCATTGGCTGAGTTGGTCGCAACAGACGCCATTTCTTTATTGGCGATGGTCATTTCATGCACCGCGCTGACAATCGAATCAGAGGCGACATTTAAAGAGTTGTTGATATTTTTGCTATTTTGGGCGGATTGCGACAAATGTTCAGTCAGCTGACTGAGTTGGCCAGCCTGCTGCAGTACCGATGCAATTAACTGGCAAAGATTGGCGACAAAGCCATTAAATTCATGCGCAAGTTCGGCGAACTCATCGCGGCTTTGCACATCGAGTCGGGCGGTTAAATCGCCTTCTCCTGACGCAATTTCATTGATGCGACGGGTCAAGAAGTTAATTTGCCCAGTTAACGTGCGTGGGATCTGATAACTATACCAGCCGGCAATCAATAAGATGACTATCGAAATGCCGTAGGTTAGAAACTGAAAGCGTTGAATGGATGCCGTCAGCGTCTGCTGTTCCGACACCGATTTTTGCAGTGCGGTATCACCGGCTTCGTCCAGTACTGCGCGTAATGATGAAAATTTTTGTTGTTCGTCGCTGATTAGCGCCGGGCGATCCGTTTGAGTATCGCTGGCACCGATCAAACTATTGGTGCTTTGCAGCCACTGATTAAATTCCTTGTCAAAATGACTGAATTTGCTCGTAACGTCCGGATAAGCCTTTAGATATCGCAGATATTCGGCAAACCTTCCTTTGACTTGCTCAGCGTTTTCGGCGACATCTTTGCGTTGTTGAGCAGCATCACCAAATTTATTCAGTAAGTGGGTGGTGGCGAGCTTTGCTTGATAGAGATCGCGGTCGGCATTTAACACCACCGAAATGGCGTTGAGGAAGTTGTCAGCTTGAGCGTCCAGTGCACTGCGTTGCATCGCCGACAAATAACTGAACATAGAAATAACAATCAGCAAGGTAGCACCGAGCATCAGCATTGGGATTGTGCTTTTCACACGAATACTGTGAAAGTTCATTTTAAAAGTTCCTTGTTCGAAGGGTTGTTGTGACGCAAGTATGAGCACGGATTAAAAATTTCACCAATGTGAACGATAAATTTCAGTCGGTTTACGTTGGCCATATGCCAGAGCTGAGGCAGATAGCAGCCTTCACCGGCGCAGTTGTTGTTGGATGCCGCTTTTTTGCGCGCCTGAACCTCAATTTTGGCTAGATCGCATGCAATTGCGAGCATAAATCTCGAAATTGAGTACAACCAACGGTATGATGCCCGCCTTCAATTTAGTGCCTGATTTTTTGTAAAATACATTGCTGCACAACATACAGTAATGGGCGTTTCTCTGACGGAAACTGCTGCCGATGTGCCTGAGTGATCGTGTTTTGAGCACAGAGTTTCAGAGATAAAGGATGTAATGGAGCCTATTTAAAAAATGAACAAAACATATGGCCTGTTGGTGATTAGTTTAAGTCTGTTGTTCGGATGTGGTGGTGGTGAGTCTGCTGCTGATATTGGCACCCCTGCGGTCGAACCGCGGCCAACGACTATTGTGTGGCAGCCGCTCGCAACGGCCGATTGGCAAGTCAGTACCGCTACCGCGGAAGGGCTAAACAGCACTTTACTTGACCAAGCCTATCAAGCTGGCGCTGCCGAAAATGGTTTATATGCCGTATTGGTTGCCAAGCGTGGGTTATTAGTTGGTGAAGCCTATTACAATAATAAGTCGGCGACTGACCTGTTGCACCTGCGTTCGGTCACCAAAACACTAGTGTCAACACTGGTTGGTATCGCCATTTTTGAACGAAAAATTCAAAGTATTGATCAGCCCATCTCCGATTTTTTAGCTGCCGATTACGGTGATTTACTACACAACAAAACCGAGCTTACGTTGCGGCATTTGTTGACAATGAGCTCTGGCATTCGCTGGGATGAAAGTACGTTAAGTGGCTATACCGATTGGGAAAGCTCGGCCGATCCAACCCGTGATGTGTTAGAGCGTGAGCTGCAGAGTGCACCAGGGGTGCAATATAATTACAATTCGGGCGCCAGCCATTTGTTGTCGGTGATCCTCAGCAAAGCCACCGGTATGTCGATTGAAAGTTACGCCAAGGAGAAATTGTTTGAACCGCTTGGCATCGTTCGTTGGCAGTGGCCAAAACTTCGGGATGGTTTTCACAATGGCGCGGCCGGTTTGCAGCTCACAGCGCGCGATTTGGCCAAATTAGCGGTCCTGTGGCAGCAACAGGGGCGGTGGCAACAACGGCAATTGGTAATGGCAAGTTACCTTTTGACTGCAGCCGAGCCGCAGCGGAATATCCGCGCCGCTATCGGCGGGCTCAATTTAACTGGTTATGGTTTTTTATGGTGGTTAGGCGCAGAAAATGGTCGAGATTTCCAACTCGCTTGGGGTTATGGCGGCCAGTTTGTGTTAACTATGCCGGCGCAGGACACCACCATTTTGGTGCTGGGCAATAATGTTCCGGATAACCTACCGGATCAAGAGCGCCGCTTGATGGAGCTGGTGGTGCAAAAAATTCTACCGGCCATTCCTCAGTAAATCAGTAATGGCTTATGCTCCCGCGGTTAGACCTCAGGTGAGTTGATTGCGCCTGAGGATAGCGGAAACAGTCGATCATAGCCCCAGTGATAGCCATAGCCATACAGCAGATAAAAAAGCATAAAACCGAGATCAAGCAGCAACGCCTGCCACAAGCTGATCGCAAGCAGCCAGGCGGTAGGCAATAAAAAGGCCACTAATAAACCCGCTTCAAAGGCGATGGCATGCCAGATGCGTTCGCTGTATGTTTTTTGCCAGCGCCCGCGTGGGATCAGGTAATAACGGTCAAACCACAGATTAAATTGATAGTTCCACCAGGTTGCCAGTAGCGACATCAAGACCGCTAGGCTACCCAGCTCAAACATCGGTTTATCCAGTAAATACGTGGTCACTGGCACCAGCAACAACAAACCAATAATTTCAAAGGCCAAGGCCATTCTGATCCGGTCCGCTCGTGTGCGGTTTAAGGGGCGAGCTTGTGCCATGGTGTCATCCTTCGGCTGAGTGATGCTGGTGATTTACCTTTGATACTATCGGTGTTTTACTGCAAAAAGAAATGAGAACCTATCAGGAAAACAGATAGATGAACCGACAGCAATTACAAATTTTGGCGATGGTCGTAAAACCGGCTCATTTTCGGCGGCGGCACGACGGCTAAATAAAGCACAGTCGGCGGTGAGTAGCGCCATAGCCGATTTGGAAATTGACTTAGCATTGCAGTTATTTGACCGCAGTAAACGTTATCCGCAACTGACGGTTGCCGGCGAGCGAGTGCTACAACAGGCGCGGCTGATCAACTCACAATGTCAGGCGTTAACCGAATTTGCGCTTAGTCTTGCGTCCGGCGAGGAGTGTCGCTTGACGTTGGCGGTCGATGATGAAGGGCAGTTGCCTTGGTTGGCTCCACTGTTAGCCGAGTTTGCGCTGGTCTTTCCGCGCCTCGAGCTACCGTTATTATTCCCGGTGCTCGAAGACTTAACGATGTTATTGCGACAAGGGGAGGCCGATTTAGCCATCAGTTATCAGCCACAATCGCCACCCAGCGATATCGATTGCTGGCCGCTACAAGCGGTGCAATTTGTGTTGTTGGTGGCGGCTGACCATCCATTAGCAACTTTGGCAGACACCGGCGTGACAAGCGCGCAATTACAACAACATCGCCAGCTGTTGGTGACAGACCGACAGCAAGGCGCGGAAAAGCAACGTGGCAGGTTATCCGCTGAAGTATGGTGGCTAGAAGGAGATATAGCGGTGTTGGCGCTGGTAAAACAGGGGGTGGGTTGGGCTTGGTTGCCAGAGCCGATGGCGGCGATTGCTGTGGCAGAGCATCCGACGGCGCTGGTGCAACTGAGTTTGCAAAGCGGCACTGGGCTCGGCGCATCGATGCTGCCGTTGTCACTTGAATTGTGGCGTCTGCGCGGTAAATCAGCTGGCCCCGCCGCACACTGGTTACAGCAGCGTCTGTTAGCGACGCGTCCAAGTTAAGGTTATAACAACTCACGCCACACCAACGCGGCCAGTGGATGTTGTTGTTTTTTCAGCTCCCTTACAAACAGCTGCGCTATCCAACTGGCTCCTTGGGCATTGAGATGAGTATTATCAATTTTACCGTCCGGGAATTGTTGGTATAAACCGGCCGGCACCTGGATAAAATAGGCCTGACTTGCTGCTAATCCGAAACGGCTTAGATCCGCACAACTTTGGGCATTGAGGTCAAACAACGGCACTTTCTCGTGACTTGCCACCTTGCGGGTCGCTTCAGCATATTCACTCAAGTTGTTTTCAAGCTGGCCTTGCGCGTTAAAACTGCGGCGGCAAATCGGTGTTGCCAGCATCGGCATGGCCTCTTTGGCACGAATTTCAGCAATAAAACGGCTCAATAGCGTTGGAAAAGTGGAATCAGCAGCGGCATAACGGCTGGCGTCGTCTTGCTTTTGATCGTTATGGCCGAACTGGATTAACACATAGTCGCCGGCTTTAAGTTCTGTCAGTAACAACTGCCAACGACCTTCATTGAAAAAGCGCAGCGTGCTGCGGCCATTCGCCGCATGATTGATAATCGATAACTGTGGCAGCATAAATTCCGGCAGCAGCTGGCCCCAGCCGCGCTCGGGATAGGCCAGATTAACTTTATCCGCCATGGTGGAATCACCGACCAGATGCAGTCTGGGCGCTGGCATTGCGGTGGTGGTGCCTTTGGGGACCGGTTGACTCATGGCTTGAAAGCTCACTAGTTGGAAACTTAATACAACGACTAGCCAAGCATAATAAATAAATTTCATCTGCAATTCCGATTAATTTTGAGCCGGGGATTGTTGTAGCCACAGCCTAATCTGTGCCAGTTGCGCTTCTGGCTGCCACTTACCGGCAAAAGTCCATTCGGCGCTGATTAGTTCAGCTTGCTGGGCACTGAGATTGTCTTGGAGCCAGTCGTAAGCCGGGCCTTGATTCTGATAGAAATAATTCCGGTCGCCAGAACGGTTGGCTTGATCCCGCGCCGGATTGTCCGGATAGGTGCGGCGAAAAATCGGTTGGTTCGCCAGGGTCGCAGCAAACTGATTATGCAGCAGGTAAAATTGGCCGTCATAATGGCGCCTGCCCAGTTGGAAGCCCTGTGCACCATCAAAACTTGAGTGCATCACCACCAATTTTTGTTCGACGTCGAGCTCGCCGTCATGCCACAACGTGGCTGAGTTATTTTGATTAAAAAATTCGCTGTGGGTGATAAACGCTGTGCCGCGGGGACATACCATATCCACTCGGCCGCGAAACTGACAATTGCTGTGATAATACATGCCGTTTTGTTTGTTCCAGAGGCTGAGCGTGTCGGCGCCAGAGCTGAGGATCGCACAGTGATCGGTAATAATGCGGGTGGCTTTCTCAAAGCCACGCACCGCGAACTGATGTTCAAAACGGTTTGGATCGCTCGGGAATGCATCGGCATAATTATTGTGCACGGTTAAATCCAGCAGCGCGATATCGGTGCTTTGGATGTTGACCACCGCAGCGCCCCAATCCTGACTAAGTTGCTGGCTGGTCGGCAATTGCCCGCTTGTTAATTGACCAGTTGTTAATTGCTCAGATGTGAATGGCCCGGTTGGTCGAGCGTGGCTATTGGCTTGCTGTTCGGCTTGGCGCTTTAAAAAATGCTGCCGAAGCTCGGGATATTGCAAAATGGTGCGGTCACGGCCGGCACCGGCCAATATCACCTTATCTCTGACAATCAACAGTTTTTCCCGGTAAGTCCCCGCTGCTAGTTGCAGGATCACCCATTGTGCCGGATCCGGCGCCAACTGCGGCAGCGCATCCAACGCTTGCTGGATTGAGCTGAATTGACTATCGGTAGCCGTGTTGCCTAATGCCACTGGATTGGAATTACGTTGGCGTTGATTACCCGCTGAAATGCGCAGGAATAATGGCGCGGGCTGGGGCAGGGCAGGGATTTGAGCACTTGCTTGAACAGCGCTCGGCGCCATTGCCTTGGCTGGCGGTTGAGCTGCGGCGACTTGCCCGCAGCCTAGCAACAACACCGTCAGCAGCGCCAGTATTGGATACCGTGCGCGCCGCCAACGTTGATCAAGCATGTTTGTTAGCAAAAACAACATCAGTTTTGCAGCAGTTGTGCCATTTGCACACTTGCCATCATAAACGGCGCCGTGCCTTTGCTGTCATTGCGGTAAATCGGTTCGCTCATATAATAGTGATAACTACCGTCGCGGCCGGCGCCAAGCCCTGCCACCTGCACCATTTGCGTCAGGCTGATACTTTGATCCGGATGCACCAGTACAAATTCGTTGAGCAAGCCTTGATAAGCTTTGACGGTGGCATCGTGATAGATTTTTCCTTCCAGATAACCTTGGTTTTGCGCTTTTGCCAAGAAATAGACAAACATACCGCTGGCGCTGGATTCTAAATAATTACCCCGTTCATTGGCTTGGTCGGTGATTTGCCACCAGACGCCGGACACCGGATCTTGGTAGCGGATTAACGCGTCGGCCAATTCCGGGATCATCGCCAGCAACGGTTGTCGCAGATCAGTGCGGGTGACCGGGATGCGATCCAGCACATCTACCAAAGCCATGCCAAGCCAGCCTATCCCACGGCTCCAGAAAAACTTGGAACGACCGGTCGTCGGATCGGCCCAATTCATACTTTTAGATTCATCCCAGGCGTGATAGTACAAACCGCTGGCCGGATCGCGCAGCATCTCGCGGCTGACTTCAAACTCGTGCACCACTTGCTCTAAGCTCGCGCCATTTTCAAACAACTGGCTGTAATATGCGAGATAGGGCATCCCCATGTACACGCCATCGAGCCACAGTTGATGTGGGTAGATTTTTTTGTGCCAATAAGCGCCATTGCTGGTTTTAGGGTGATTTTGTAATTGCGCCCGTAAATTGGCTGCGGCGAGCTGATATTTTACATCGGCGGTTTTTTCAAACATCCGTAGTAGTACCGAGCCACTATTGATGCTGTCGATATTAAATTTGCTGGCATCGTAACCATGGATAGTGCCATCTTCGGCGACAAAACTATCGGCCATTTTATGCACGGCGGCTTGATATTCAGCTTTGGGTAGCACTTGATTCAAATCGTCATAGGCTTGCATTAACAAGCCGGTGGTGTATTCAAAAGCAACCGGTCGATCACGTTCGGCGTCCCAGCCGCCAAGGTAATATTGGCCAGCCTGACGTTTCAGATCGCTATCGGCAAACCGGGTCGCCCAATGTAGGGCACGTTCGCTGGTCAGCGGTTGTTCGGTTTGCGCTTGCGTCAGAGAGGTTTTGAGCGATAGTCGTGGCGCCAGCGTCAGTTTTTCTACTTCTTGCTGTAAATAAGCGACAAATTGTTGCTGGTTTTGGATGCCGTTGGGTTCATGTTGCCAGGCGCCGACAAAATAATATTCCAGATGTTGACCAGAGACATCCATCACCGCAACATGGCTGTGGGCATCACTGGTTAGTTTTTTCAGTTTGCCGCGTTTAAACAGTAACGCCATCCCGAGGTTGGCACCATCGAGACTTTGTTTGCCGTAAGTGGCGAGATAAGTGTAGCTATGACCGCTACTTTCAAGGGTACCGGTCAGCAGTTCAGTGTCGGGTAATTTCACGATGCCAATTGCCAGGTTATCCAGGTTTTGGCTAAAGGTCAGGCGGTTTTGCAGTAAACGACTGCCGGCGGTCATCGACAAATGCGCTTGAATATTCAGTTTTTTACCGGCGACTTGCCAGTTGCTATAGTCGATGGTCAGGGCACTGTACAGCGCGCCGTTGTCAATGATGGTTGCGGTATGACCATCAAGCTTAGACACTAACTCAACAGCTTCGCCATTCCAGTAACCAAACCCACCGGCGCCCAGCGATTTGCCTACTTTTAAAATATCCATGCCCCATGCGCTCGGTTCATGATACGAACTGTAGCCGTCAAGACCCACTTGTTGCAGCACCGGTTGGCCGGTTTTATTGCCAAAAATATCAAAGCCATTGCGCCAGTCGAGATAAATCCGATAACCCACTTTGTCCGACTCAATGCCCGGGCCTTCGTAGCGGATATATTCACTGTGATCGGTGTATTGCGCTGGCGGGCTTAAGGTTGTGACATTCTCAAAGCGGCCACCGATATATTGACTACCTTGCCATTCGCCGCCAACTTTGTGCGAAATTTCCGCTTGAGTCCGTTTGGGCGATGTTGCAGGTTCGCCCTGTCGGACGATGAGATCAATATGGTCGCCCGCGGCTAAATCAGGGGTCAGCAGCAAACTATCTTTTTTGCCATCACCGTCGCGGTCAATGAGTTGTGAAGGCAAGGTCTGGCCTGCTTGGTTGACCTGCAAGTTGTCATTGGCCGCGAGAGTCACACCTAAATCATTCAGCGGTAACAGTACTGGTTGTTGCTGGCGTGCAAAATCCGAAGGGTTATGCAGGTAGACATGCGCGATCGCGGCACGGGTTGTGGCTTTGTCGCTGCGGTGGTCCAGCACCAATGGTGCGGTCGCGGTCGGCGGGGTGCACGCGCCAAGGAAGAGACTCAGGCTGGAGCACAAAATAATTCGGTTTGGCAGAAAGTTCACAATAAGACCCTGTTCTAACGTGTAACAACAAAGCCAACCTTATCGGCTGACCTCTATAAAACGGTGCCGGGCAGAGACAACCTAGCCCGGCCAATCGGCCATCCGTGGCCGCTTCGGGGAGAAGTTATGCCGGTGTTGTGTTAGTACTTGTACTGCACACCCAGGTAATATTGGCGACCGGTTTCATGGTAATAAGTCAACCGGTTGCCGGCATCATCAACCCATTGGTCATCCACTTCATCGGTCAGATTTAAAGCTTCAAAGGTCAGTTTCCACTGCTCAGTCAGCGCATAAGACACGGAAGCATCAATGTTGGTGGTGGCGTTGGTGCCTTCCATATCGTTACCGTCACGGCCGATGGCGTTGGTCAGGTAACGGTCACGTGTGGCCATGCTGACCCGCGCATTGAGTTTTTCATGCTCGTAGTACAAGGTGGCGGCGGTGGTGCTGCGTGATAAGCCTTGTAAATCACGGGTCGCTTGCACCACGCCCGCAACGTTGATGTAATCCATTTCCGCTTTTACATTGGTATAGTTACCAATAAAACCAAACCGATTCCAGAACTCGGGTAAGGCGGTAAATGGCATTTGGAAGCTGATTTCAAAACCTGTTAAATCGCCGCCTGGACCATTGAGTGGGGTGGTGATTTGCCAGTCGATATTTTCGTCACAACCCGAGTTGCCACCATAACCAGGGCCGGCTTTACAGGCATCAATCGCCGCTTGAATAGGTAACCCCGTGGCGGTAAAGGGTTTGGTTTCGCGTAAAGATTGGACGTGGCTGTCGATGTCTTTTTGAAACACGGCCAGCCCAAGCATGGCCTCGTCACTGAAATAAAACTCCAAACCTAAATCGTAGGTTTTGGCTTTGGTCGGTTCTAGTTGCGGATTGCCACCTGATACGGTTCGGCTTCCCCCTGACACAGAAACCGAGACGTCAGGTCGAATGGCACCTAAACCGGCGCGCGCCATGACTTCGGCATAGCCAAAACGTACGATAACATCTTCAAAAGGTTCGTAGTTTAAGTTCAGCGACGGCAATGTTTCACTGTATTCGTGATCGGCAGTAATTTGCTGTGCAGCACCCCCGATGGTGGCAAACGCCGTCGAGCTCTGATCGGTTTTCACATGTCTAAAACCGGCATTGCCCCAAAGTGGCGCATCTTGCAGTTCGGTATTAAACGACGCCATTACATACGCGCCTTGGGTGGTTTCTTCGGCCGAGTAGTTATCTGCGCGGCGGAAATCTCGACTGACGGTAAACACCCCACTATTGCTATAAATGCCATATTTGGCGTCGATGGCCGCAAAATTTGGGATCAACCAGTTTGGATTCGGCCCAAGACCCGAATTGTAAGTGGTGATTAAATCGGGGGTATAAACAATGCCAGCGCCATTCTCGGCTTGTCGACGGCCTTCATAAGTTTCAAAGCTGAATTTTTTGTAGTGCAGGCCACTTTTTAACGTGACGTAGTCGCTCAGCGTCCATTCCAGATTCAACTCAGCGGTGTCGAAACTGTTTTCGGCGCCCAGTGGCCGTAACCGCACGCTATTTGATGTCCAGCCGTTTGGATCAAAAACACTGTTACCAAAAGTAAGGATCGGGTTATCACGGGCAGCGTCGCGATAGTCATAGCTGAACGTGGCGCCGGTTTTTTCCATGACCAGCGTGGTTTGCACCGGGTTATCAAATTTAGAGCTGGTGGTGCCAACCATGCCATCTAGTTTCCAGTTGTCACTAAGATGGTGGCTACCGTGTAAGGTAATTTGCGTAAAATCGGTGCCCAGTTGGTCGAAACGGTTTTCGGCGCGAATGGTGGCATTCTCAAAACTGCCGTAGGTCATGGTATTGGTACCATCGACAAAATAATCAAGCACATTCATGCCGCCGCTGATACCACTGCCATTAGTGGCCGTGGTGGGGCGATTGCCACCAGAATTTAAAATGCCTTGCATAAAGACTTCATTGCGGCTGGCGTCGGTGTTGGCGTAGAGCACGTCCAAATCAAATTTGGTATCGTCGTTTGGTTTGTATTGTAACGCAGCACTTAAGCCTAGCCGTTCCATGTCGTGGGTGTAAGAGTCATAGCGTGGCAAACGCGGGCGAAAGGCATTATTAATGGTATTTAATTCAGTGGCGGTGGTGCTGCCTTTGTAGCGGCCAAAGTCATTCGCGTTGCCCCAACGCACGGTACTGGCGCCTTGATCTTTTAAATTCCGTTCAGAATAGGATGCAGAAAATAATGCGCCTAATTTACCGTCGGCGAAAATATTGCTCACCAAAAATGATGTTTTTGGATCTGTTTTTTCCGATAAATCGTTGTAACCCAATTGACCCGAAGCGGCAAAGGTAAACCCATCATAATCAAAAGGCCGAGCGGCACGTAAATCGACAGTGGCGCCTAACGAGCCTTCTTCAATATCGGCACTGGCGGTTTTGCGCACCGTTAACGAGCTGAATAAATCTGAAGAAAAAGTGTTGAAATCAAAACCACGCCCCCGGTTAGCCCCGCCAATTTGGTCGGTGCCGCCGCTGGTAGAAATTGCTTCCATGCCATTAATGCGCACGCGGGTAAAATCTGGGCCTAAACCACGGACGGAAATTTGGCGACCTTCACCGGCGGCGCGGGTAATGGCAACCCCCGGAATACGTTGCAGCGATTCAGCTAAATTTAAATCAGGAAAATCGGCGATGTCTTCCGCCAAGATCGAATCGACTGCGCTATCTGCTTGGCGTTTTTGGTTCAGCGCATTACTTAAACT
>JBBKWN010000107.1:0-10984 GCA_037968955.1 Rheinheimera sp.
GACCCTATCGTTTCTCGCTATCGTTTCTTTTTTCCCAATCGTTTTTTTGACCCTATCGTTTTTCTGATTTGGTTATTTGCGTGCAGTGATTTAATGATGGGTATGGCCGCATTTATTGCTGCAATAAATGCGGCAGCGGAACGGGCATCTCACTAAGCGTCAATGGCTCGGAGACCGGATTTAACACTGTCAGGTTCTCCTTAGGTGGGTGCAAATAATGACGCCGGATCTGTTGCAGTTCGCCGCTGGCATACAACTGCTGCCAGGCAGCCACTAGCTTAATCAACAATTCTGGCGAAACCGAAACCCGGCTAAAACCGAAATACACCGGGTCCGAATGCACCAACAGCAGCGGCTTAAACGCCGTGAGTGTGTTCTGCACCCGCCATTTCCACGCGGACTCTTCTTCCAGAACTGCCTGCACCCGACCAGATTCAAGCAGTGCTAGTTTGTCTTGATTAGATACCACCGGATAAAACCGCCGTTGCATCGAAGGCGCATTTCTTACTTGCTGAAACACCTCGCCAAAATAGGCCCCATTGAGCACAGCAATCGACACTGTGGCTGGCCAACGAGTTAAATCACTGAGCTGCCGCAACGGGGGCACCTTGCTGGGATCGGCAATCAGCCAAACCCGTTCTTCTAAATGCGGACCAATAAAAGCGATATATTTCGCTCTTTCCTCGTTGTAGGTTAACTGGCTAACAACATCAATATCGCCTTGTTCCAATAGTTTGAGCGCTCTGGCCCAAGGCGCATGCACAAAACGAACGGTGCAGCCAACCTGCGCGGCCACGGCTTGAATCATCCGGACATTGATGCCTTCAGGTTGAGTTTCGCTCAGTACAATATGCGGAGGAAAAGGCGTATCTAAGGCAAACCGCAACTGACAAGTTGGGGTTCCTGCTTGCTCTGCAAGAACCGGGATCGACCAACCAAAGGCCAATAGCCAGCCGACTAAGTGAAGCATCACCCACCGTTGCCTGCGCTTTGCTATCTGTGCGGCGGCTGCCATCAGCGAAATCCTTAGTGAAAGGTTAACTTCAATGTAGCGGGTTTTCCTTTAAGTTACCTCTATGTCATCGCTGATTGGTGAGCCCTAGAAATGACTGATCGCGATTTACTGCGCGGCGGTCTTCAATTTATCCTTCAATTCTTCTAGCCGGCTTGCTGCGCATTATTTACCGCAAAGAACTCACCGGCGCTGTGAAAGAAAATCGTCGCTCTGCGGGTCTGATGCGGGTCTTTATGCCAATCAGGTTGCCGTTATGCTTCACGCCGCTTTACTACTTATCGCCCTTTCGGCTGCGCTTATCGCGTGGTCACTGCAAGCCGGACAATATGGCTCCTTCAGCGCCATAGCGGCGTTTTATACCGAGGTGTCACCTTCGTTACTCGCCCAGCTGGCCCAGCCGCAAATCTGGGCTTTGTGGACAACAGTGTTGCTGGCGTTACTTGCCCTGCGCTGGCGTCTGGCGCAGCAACTGTTAGCGCTGAATTTAGTGCTGCTCAGCTTTTTGCCACTGCTTAGCTTATTTGGTGCACAGCACTATATTGCCGGGCTTGGTGGTTTTCCAATCATCGGTTCGGGCCAAGGCGTGATTAAATTTCTGGCACTGCTCGCTATAGCCATTACGTTATGGCGCTGGCCGGTCGCCAAACCAGCCGAACGTTTCTGGCTAAATTTTCTGCCGGTTGGCCTCGTATTGCTGTGGATTGGCGGGATGAAATTTCTGCCGTTTGAAGCGAAAGGGATTGTCGATTTAGTCAGTAGCTCGCCGTTGCTCAGTTGGTTATATCTGATCGCCAGTGAACAAACAGCGTCGAATTTGATTGGTATTTTTGATTGGCTGGGCCTGCTGCTACTTGCTGCCAGCTACCGTTGGCCACGGCTGTTTATCCCGGGTTTCTTGCTGTGTGGTTCAGTATTTTTCACCACCCAGACTTTTTTGCTGACGTTTCCAAACGCTTGGTCAGCCCCTGGCGTGCTTAGCAGCAGCGGGGTGTTTATCATTAAAGATCTGTGGTTTATTGTCAATATGCTGTTGTTGTTACAAGCTTGGCTGCAACTTTGGCCGCTGCGAAAACCAACCCTCGCCTAAACATTGGCAACCGGCGGCGCCTGAGAATAGGGCGATCGAATGCGCTGCCGTATCCGTCTGGCGGGAAATCCCTATTCCCTATTTCTTATTCCTTATTCCTTATTCCCTATTCCCTATTCCCTATTCCCTATTCCCTATTCCCTATTCCAGCCAGCAAAGCGCTACATGAGAAATCCTCAAGTAGAATTCCAACTTATTCATTTTTCTTCATCGCCCCAGCCGCGTATAAAGCTAACTTAGCCGCTGCATTTGGACGTATAGACTTCCAAATATTACAAGCTTAGGTGGCGCTCAGCCTCCACAGCCGTGTCAAAGACAGCCTAGGAACATCGGCAAGCCTGAGCAGAGTCAGCGGTACATTCGGGTTTTGTTTTACATCATTGGGGAGCGGATCATCATGGATAAAGATTTCACATTTTCGATTAAAAGCATTTGTTTTGACGAGCATTATTCGCCGTCCGACAAAACGCGGATGACCACCAACTTTGCCAATTTGGCGCGCGGTGACAGCCGCCAACAGAATCTGCGTAATACCTTGAAGATGATTAACGACCGCTTTAATTCACTGGCGCATTGGGATAACCCAACGGGCGATCGGTATGCGGTGGAGCTGGAAATTGTTTCGGTGGATATCACTATCGACAATGCCAGCAGCGCCTTTCCGTCGATTGAAATCCTGAAAACCAAGATCCTGGACCAGCACACCGGTGAGCGCTTTGACGGCGTGGTCGGCAATAACTTTTCTTCTTATGTGCGGGATTACGATTTCAGCGTGTTGTTGTTGGAACACAATAAAAATCAGCCGCAATTTAGTATTCCGAATAATTTTGGCGAATTGCATGGCCGGTTATTCCAACATTTCGTCCACTCAGCCGCGTACCAAAACAACTTCAAAAAACTGCCAGTGATTTGCCTTAGTGTTTCCGATAATAAAATTTATCAGCGCTCTGCCAATCACCATCCGGTACTGGGTTATGAATACCTGGCGAATGAGTCGTCGTTGACTGAGCAGTATTTTAAAAAAATGGGCTTAAAGGTGCGTTATTTCATGCCAGAGAGTTGTGTCGCACCCTTGGCTTTTAATTTTTTTGGCGATCTGCTGAATGATTACAGCAATTTGGAGCTGATTAGCACCATCAGCACCATGGAAACCTTTCAAAAAATCTACCGGCCAGAAATTTACAACGCCCATGCCGTGGCGGGGCTACGTTACCAACCTGATTTAAAGAGTCAGCAACATTCACTGACCAAAATTGTGTATGACCGAGAAGAGCGCAGCAAGCTGGCGCTGTTACAAGGCAAATTTGCTGAGGAACAATTTATCAAGCCATACCAAAACTTTCTTGAACAGTGGTCGGCCAATTTCGCCCGCTAATTCATCCAACAACTCATACAACAGTCCATAACAAATCAGCGCGGAATGCATATGAACACAAATTTGAAAAAACTATTACCCACCTCCACGGCCGGCAGTTTACCCAAACCGTTATGGCTGGCAGAGCCCGAAACTTTGTGGTCGCCGTGGAAATTACAAGGCGAAGAACTGCGTGACGGCAAATGTGATGCGCTGCGCATTGCCCTGCAAGAACAACAACTGGCCGGCATAGACATCGTCAGTGATGGCGAGCAAACCCGGCAACACTTTGTAACCACTTTTATTGAACACTTGAACGGCGTCGACTTCACTAAACGCCAGACGGTGCGGATTCGTGATCGCTATGACGCCAGCGTGCCAACGGTGGTGGGGCCGGTATCACGGACTACATCGGTGTTTGTCGAAGACGCCAAATTTTTGCGCCAACAAACCAAGCAGCCAATTAAATGGGCACTGCCAGGCCCAATGACAATGATCGATACCTTGTATGACGATCATTATAAAAGCCGGAAAACACTGGCCTTCGAATTTGCCAAAATCCTCAATCAAGAAGCGAAAGAATTGGAAGCCGCCGGGGTTGATATCATTCAGTTTGATGAGCCAGCTTTTAATGTGTTTTTTGATGAAGTGAATGATTGGGGCATTGCCGCGTTAGAACGCGCCATTGAAGGCCTAAAGTGCGAAACGGCGGTGCATATTTGTTATGGCTACGGTATCCAGGCCAATACTGACTGGAAAAAAACGCTGGGCTCAGAGTGGCGGCAATACGAGGCAGTGTTCCCGAAACTGCAAAAATCCGCCATCGATATTATCTCCTTAGAATGTCATAACTCGCAGGTGCCGATGGAGCTGCTGGCATTAATTCGGGGCAAAAAAGTGATGGTTGGCGCCATTGATGTGGCCAGCAATGTCATTGAAACCCCGGAACAAGTCGCTACGACCCTGCGAAAAGCGCTGCAATTTGTCGATGCCGATAAGCTTTACCCTTGCACCAACTGCGGCATGGCGCCGCTGTCCCGCCAAGTGGCCAGAGACAAGCTGCTTGCGCTGAATGCGGGTGCGCAAATCGTCCGCCAAGAACTGTTAGCTGGTGCCAGATAACCTGCTGCCACAATAGCTGGTTGTAACATCAGCGTCCAAGCCGTGATCATCCGCGGCCTGGTCGATTTTCACCAGATTTCCAAAAGAAGTAGCCGTTTATGAATGTCATCGAATTTGCCAGTACTCATCTTGCCAGCGGCTTGGCGTTAGCCGCCACCGGCATTTTCGCTGGCATGCTTGCCGGTTTATTGGGGGTAGGTGGTGGTATCGTCATTGTGCCGATGCTGTTTTTTTTGTTCCAAAGTGCTGGCGTGTCCGCCGATTCAGCCATGCTGGTCGCGACCGCCACGTCACTGGCCACCATGATCCCAACCTCGCTGAGCTCGATTCGATCGCATCGGCAACAAGGCAATGTTGATGTTGCTTTGTTGCAACGCTGGGCACTATATATTGTTGGTGGGGTGTTGGCCGGAAGCTGGTTAGTGACCCGAATTGATGGCAAGTGGTTGACGATGCTGTTTGGGGTGATCGCGCTGTTATCTGCAATCAATATGCTGTTTCGAACCGGAAAATCAGCACTGTTTCCACATCTGCCAAGGATGGCAGCGCAACGGTTAATGGGCGCCGGTATTGGTTTTTTCAGTTCCATGGTCGGCATCGGTGGCGGCACAATTTCAGTGCCATTGCTGACACTTTATAACTACCCAGCGCACCAAGCCGTCGGCACCGCTTCGGCAATCGGGTTGATGATTGCGCTACCGGGCGCACTCACCATGCTGCTGCTTGGCACCACCCCAAACGACGCCCCCGTTGGCACTATTGGGCTGGTGAATCTGCTTGGGTTTTGTTGCATAGTGCCGCTCACCGTCCTGTTCGCACCGGTCGGCGCCACGCTGTCCGCTCGGTTGGATGGTGCAAAGCTGAAAAAAATCTTTGCGCTGGTGCTATTGGTCACCGGTGGGCGGATGTTGGGACAGTTTTTGTTTTAACCTGACGCTTTAGCTAAGGCAAAGCCAAGCTGAAGCGGTGTTGCAGGCCCTGGTAGCAACAAATCCAACACGAACCCACGACAGCCACCCACTTTACCGGCACCCACTTCACCGGCAAGAACTTCACCGGCAACCTGCAGCGACTGAACTAAGCGACTGAACTAAGCGACTGAACAAAGCGACTGAACAAAACAGTACGCTGCGTTTTTCTCGACCCTAAAAATTCCCAGAAACAGAAATGCCCTGTTGTATGAATTTCCACGGGCTCCCCCTAAAGATTGGAAGTCCTGTTGTTTTGGGTATTTTGGCTGGCTCAAATGGAAAAAGCCCTCTGCGATTTGAGGGCTTTTTTTCAGTGCAAACGAAGCGCTGGCAATCTCCTGTGTTTACAACACTCGAACCATTATTGATTCGATATTTCTTTGCCATGTTTTGGTGAGCGTGGGCCATATAACAACCCATTCTTTGCTTCTGGCGAGAATAAACGAGCTGACGCGGTGCCGGCAATCTCATAGCCGGTGTCCATGGCAGTTTCCAGAATCTGCGTCACTGCTGCTTCGACCAACATCCCCACGATCCCCCCCGTGTTACCGTTGTTTCGTTCGCTGCTGGCAGCGCGGGCACTGCCTTGCCACAAAATTTCGGTGGTTTTGCTGTCAACCAGTTTAGCCTGCACCACCACCACAGTATCACTGGCGAGGATGCTGTAAGAGGTGCCGTACTGCTGAACTTCGATATACATCACCGCATCAGCACCAAAGATCTCCCTAAGCTTGTTAGAGGACACTGCATGAATGTCTTCGGCCACGGTGAGACCGTTGTTTTTGAAGGTTTCATCCACCAGCGCCACCGGAAATACATAATAACCCGCTTCCGCCAATGGCACGGTTACCGTCGCTAACACGCCATAAGGCGCAAGCACTTCAGTGGTATGATTAATGGGTGGCAACACCAAAATTGATTTTGGATTACTCTTTTTAAAGGCGCTGTAATCCATTGGTGTTTGCGGCGTCGCACAACCGGTTACCATGATGGCCAGCGCTAAAGCGGCAAATAATTGAATGTTTCTCATGATTTACCTGCTTTGGCATTTTTCAGTAAAAAGTCGATAAACTGGGCCGACTCCGGATAAAGCGCTTTTTCTTGGCGTAAATAGGCAACCCCCTTGTCCAGCTGACCACTTTCAATATACAAGTAGCCTAAGTGAGCATTCAGCCCCGGACCTACCTGCAAGTTTTTAGCAGCACTCTTGGCGATGGTTTTTTCCAGCGCATCAATTTCTTCAGTCACCGCCGAATCTTCGTTTTTAAAGTGCGCGTAGACCGAGTCTTGATAAGCGCCGTAATTGTATAACGGCTTGGTGGTTTGGCAGCCGCTGAGCGCTGCCAAAGCCACCGCCACGGCTACAAATTTTAGCACCTTCGCGCTTTTCGTCACTGCGGGCATCGCAGTTTGCATTACCTTTTGCATCATCTTTTGCATTGCCTTTTGCATTGCCTTTTGCATCAAAGCAGGCATCACTGCTGTCATCATTGGGGTTGCCATTGGTTATTTTGGATGCCTTCCACCAGCTTGTTCACGGCTTCGCGCATCGCTAAATCTAACACTTTACCGTTTAAGGTTGCGTCATAGCTGGCGGTGCCGCCAAAACCAAGCACTTCGCGATTTTCCAGACTATATTCACCGGCGCCCATCACTGAGAACACCACACTTGAGGTTTCGACATCGACAATATTCAGCGCCACTTTGGCATAAGCCACTTGCTCTTTACCTTTGCCCAGCAGACCAAACAATTGTTTATCGCCGGTTTGTTTACGGCCAAATTCAGTAACATCACCGGTCACCACATATTTCGCCCCAATCACTTTTTGACTAGCACCGGCAAACTGCGCTTCTTGTGATAATTCGGCCATATTGGCGCGGTCCATTACCATAAAACGATTGGTTTGCTGTAAGTGCGTCATCAGAATGGTTTTGGCTTGAGAACCCAATTGATCGGTTTCTGCGTTAAAAATACCGTTTTGGAAGGTTGAGCGATTTTGAAATTTGCCAATCACCAGTTTACTTTTCTGGCCTTGATAAGGTTGATAACTGGCATTTACTTTGGGTGCTTCAATAGTGCGGGATGACTCAGTCGCACTGCAGCCAGCCAACACAATCAGCGGCAGTAAAAATGCGATTTTGTGGAATGATTTGCGAGAGAAGTTGTGGAAAGTACTTTTCATTTAAATGTCCTTTTCAGGTGAATATGGTGGGAATAATAACAAACTATCTACATTTAACCGTACCCTTTTTAGACGCAGGCTGAACAAAACAGGCTTTTTTTAACCGGCTGTTGTCGTTACTGGAAAATGGGACAAATGCGGTGGTGGCTAAAAAGACAAAACGCATGTGACTGGCTCTCCAAGCTGTCCTTCAAGCCTGTCGCTGTTTCAGCCAATCCTTTGTTAACGTCAGCAGTTGCTTGGCTTGACTGATACATTCAATCACCGCAGCGTTTTCCACTAAATCACCGGAATAATCTGCAATATTTCGCTGTTTGCGTAAAGCGTCCAGCACGATAAGTCTTTCAGTATCAATACCTACAGTTTTTACCAAAGACTGCAACATCGTTTGATGATGACCAGGCTTACTGGTTAGGGTGCGAAATCCAGCGGCCTGCAGTGCGGCGTTGGCCAATTGCATAATGGCCTTGTAAGCAGCGTCAAAACGGTTTTCATTACTGAGCGCAACTAACTCAGCATCGGTAATATTCCGTTGTGCGGCGTCAAGCAAACGCTGAATGGCCACCGGGTCAGGGTTAATTTGTTCCAGCAATTTGCCGATCAGATTGTCTAAGGTCATCCTTGTCTCCAGCAATCATCAGTAGAGGGCTTTCCAGCAGCTCCGTGATAAATCCGGTAGGTGCCGCCAAAGCTTTTTGCCATTCGGCAACAGAATATAGTTTAGGATTGATCTCGCGGCCAAGCTGCTGCTGCGCCAGATAAAGATGTTTTACCGCCCCAGCAAAACTTAAATCGCCTACCAGCAGCAAATCAATATCACTTGCAGCGGTGGCTTTCCCGCTGGCCACCGAGCCAAACACTGCAGCAAATTGCAGTTGGTCGGCGACTGGCAACAACGCCTGTCGTAACACATCCGCCAAACCGCTGGTTTTTCGCAAAATGCTGGCCAGCTCTTCAAACACCACACAGCGGGTATCCGCCTGATACCACAGTTGATTGCCCTGTTCAGTTTTTTGCAGAATGCCCGCTTGTGCCAACTTGGTTAGTTCTTTATGTAAAGTACCTGGTTGAGTATGGGTTAACCGGGCAATTTCGCGCACATGCCACGCCTGATCGGGTTTGAGCAACAGCAACCCCAACACCTGACGGCGATAGCCGGTAAAAAGCAAATCAACAAGCGCAGACATCCCACCACCAAATGAAGCCAAATAAGCTACGAATGTAGCCTTTTAGGCTTCATTGGTCAAATATTGGAAAAGGTCAGATGGCAAAAGCGCAGCCACCTGTAAATGAAGCGGCTGTCAAAGATTGGTTGCTAGACCATTCTAAAGTTGGATGTCCTGTTATTTGCGTCGTGCTTAATTAATTGATGCATTAATTAATGGATGTCCACAATTTACGCTTCAAATTACGTTGGGTGAAAGACGCGCTGCTAGTTGCTCGCGACACCACTGCTCCGCTGCTGCTTGCGTCGCAAAACCTGCCAAATTCATCCCAGTTTTCTGCCGGGTTTGCTCCAGGATCTGCCGTTGGATTGATGTCGAACACACCGACGCAATCGCTACACAATCACGCTGCAGGCACCACTTGTAGCTAGCACCAATCACTCTCATCACCTCGGGCGCGCCCAACGTTTCTTCATCCAGCAGATCAATACGTGCCCAGGCGCTACGTGGGCATTGACCGACACTTTGCTGGATCTGCAAAAAACTAGCAGTCACGCCTTCCAAATTAAAAGGCCCCATCACATCGATATACAAAAAATCCGCATCCCAACGTAAATGAACCTGACCATGAGAATCTAAAGACATAGTGTGATAGCCGACTGCTAAAAACTGAGACCTAAACATAGGCTAGCATAAATCACCGCCGCGTCATGCTACAAGCAGCCGATAACCCGCTGCGCCAGTGGTGATTGTGTTGATTGTTGCCGTGCGAGGGTTATCCAATTTCGAATCAATCGGAGACACCTACAAATGTCCAATTGCTGTTATTTCTACGCCAATACATCCCCAGTCTTCACACAACGTTTACAGTTTCTAAGAAAAAGGACAAAGTAGTTTTTTATTCATTGGTGAGTGTCCGCAAACTGCGGTGAGCACCACCGGCAATTTTTGTGGCGCATGGGCTTTATTAAAATTAAGTTGGATAGCCAGTGGCCTGTGCAGAATATGGCGATAGAGAAATACCAGTGAATTTAACGCTGTTGCCTGAGTTTTTACTGCCACATGACGCTGATTGGCCAAATATGACAAAAACCGCTCGACATCGGCGTCACCCAAACCTGCCGGATGTTGCTTGTGGTGGAATAGGATATAAAACTTAATCCAGTACACATAAGTTTCAATGGTGCGTTTTGCATAACGCTGCAACATCATTCGCTCCCGCACAAATTCCAGAAATACAGAGCTCATATCTCACCTTTAATGACTGTTTAAATAAACAGTGGTTTAACTGAGTTATTTTTCCACCGTCTTGCGGGCAGTTTCCCGCATTTCTTTTGATGCCAAATGCAGATCTAGCAAATAAATGATTGATTTGGTGTGCGTTAAAGGTTAATTTTCTATGAGTAAAATTCATGAAAGAATGCAAAAAAATCCGGAACTTGCAGGTTCGTTGCATTCGAATAAATTGTTAGGGTGCAAGTGACCCCACTTTAAGAAAGGCCATATTTAATATGGGAAATGGAATCTATGAATACAAATTACCCTAACAAATGGCTTAAAACGACGTCGGCGCTATCACGCCTCCGCGTTTTAGTCAGTCGTTAGCGTGTAAAAACGATCTCGGTGCAAATGCGCTTTTGCGGTACGTTCGGTGGGTTTTCCTGTTCGTTACTGCAGCGCCGGTTTTCATCGCAAAGCTGGCATTTAAGGGCAGTTAAAAGTAATTCAAACCGTTGGCGTCTTGCGCCAACGACCCGGAGGCGGCAGCTTGGTTTTATCGTTTTGCTGTCATTAGTTTTTAAATTGCACAGCTGGCGCTATTTTGTGGCACGGTTTGCTAACAAGGCACGCCACTCGCGGCTTGCAGCCGCTGGGACGCCAAACCGCAAGCGGTTCGTCGCCCGTGCGCTTGGTGTTAGCTTGTAAAAGAAAAGTCGGTGTAAATGTGCTTTTTCGGCACGTTCGAGCGTGTCACGTGATCGTTTCGATAACGTCGGTTTTCATCAGCCAGTGAGCTCAGCAAACTGGCGTTAAAAAGTAATTAAATTCGTTGGCGTCGTGCGCCAACGACCCGGGTGGTAGCGTG
>JBBKWN010000108.1:0-19060 GCA_037968955.1 Rheinheimera sp.
GCCTTAAACCCGCCCCCGGTAATATTTTCCATAGCCATCAACAAAGCTTGTTTCCACGCCATAACCCGACCCAAAAATGACATATCAGTGTCGGCATGTTCAATAGTATTCATCCGTTCGTGCCAGCTTGCCGGCATAAATTCAAGACCAAAATAAGCTATAAAAGGTACAGCAATCAGATAAATCAGTTTATGTTTGCTATGAAACCAGAAATATCCTGCAACGATGGTAATCCCGATAAACCCGCCGCGGGAACCCGAACCCAGCACACAAACTACCGCCATCATCAACACTAAAGTTAAGCCAGCTTTTAATATTTTATGTTGCGTAATACTCAGTAAATACACTACCAGCGGGATCATGACAATGATGCCGACGGCTAAATCGTTCCGATCGCCAAGCACATGACTAGGCATCCCCGATAATATGTGGCCACCACCAGAGCTAATATATTTCATGCCCTCGACGACAGAATAGAAACCCAAGGAGAAAACAACGGCCCAAATCATGGTGTTAATATGGGTTTCAGTACGTAAAACTGCGACTGCAAAAAAATATAATAAGCATATTTTGAAAAATTCAACCCATTCCGTCCAAACAACTTCGGGAATTGAGATAGTGAACATACTCGTAATAAACGTCCAAATCAGAAATAACAATACGGTCCAGCTAAGAGCATCCCACTGATTTTTTTGTTTTTCCTTCATCATAAGATAAGAAATGATGGTCACAGCGACAATAATCAGATTATAACGAAAACCACTGGCAAAACCGTATACCCAGCCTTTAGGAAAAAATAAGGCTACCCATAACCACATCGATACACCGATAAAAGGCTTTTTAATACAAAAGTACAAAATCATTGGAAAAATCAACAGGAAAAATGCATCACGCATCATGCTTCTCCTGTTCAGTAGCTTTTAGGAGTTCGGCGTCATCCTGCTTAGCTGCGAAGTGGCAAAGCACCACCACTGCGATTAAATCCAACGCAAATAAGAGACTCTCCATCAGCCAGCCACCTTGCTGATCACATAGCGGAATTTACCCGATGCTTCGGCGGCAATCTCATCAAGGATCTCAAATTGAACCTGAACATTTTCTCCTAGTCGGGCTTGTAGTCCTTGTTCAATCGTGAGCAATAATGGCGCGGAATCAACGTCTTTATCCAACACTAATTGCACAGTGGTCAGTGACAAAGACTGTTGCACAATTTTAAAGTTACTGACACCCACAAGCTCTCTAATCACATAAATCAGCGCCAGACCATGCATCATGGTGCCATCAGCGGCGATGACAAAGTCGGTGCTACGACCTTCGATCTGTTCTAGTAGCGGCAAGCCGCGGCCACATGGGCAGGGTTTCGCTGATTTCGTAGCAATATCACCAGTGCGATAACGCACAAAAGGGAAATCACGGGTCGCTAGATGGGTAACCACGATTTCGCCGCTTTGTCCATCCGGCACGCAGCTCCCGTCTTTATCGATGATTTCGACAATAATATCTTCGGCTGAGATATGCATATTGCCCTGCGGGCACTGATGAGCAATGAAACCGGCATCTCGACCGCCATAGCCATTGGCGACCGGCGCGTTAAAGACCTGCTCAATCAACTTACGCTGATAGGGATATAAACGCTCTGAGGTGACAAACACCACTTTTAAGCCGAGCTTGGTTAAATCCAGTTGATGCTGCTGCGCCGTTTTAGCGATCAGATGAAATACGGAAGGATAGCCAAATAACATCGCAGGTTTTTGTTGTTGAATTTGTGCAATAAACTTCAGCAAAGTGGTTTCAGTTAAGTCAAAAGCAGGGATCAGGGTGGAGCGGAATAAACGGTCGCGCCAGATTTTTATCTTGTCTTGTTTGTTTAATTCAATCGGGGAGCCCCAGGCCACGATTTCTTTATCGCCAATATCGACACCCCACCAGCGGGTCGCGCGCCATTTTTCGGCGACATCATGGCTAATGCGCTCGTTACCCAGTAAAAACGTCAATGGCGTGCCACTGGAGCCTCCGGTGGTAAAAGGACGGACAATCCCCGCGTGGGCATGTTTTAATTCGGCGAAATTGTTGCGAATAATTGTTTTATCCAAAAAGGGCAGTTTGGCCAAATCAGCGGATGTTTGAATGTCGGATGCGGACAAATTGAGTTTTTGCAGCAAATGTTGGTAGTAGGGCACATGCCGGCAAATGTCGCGGATAAATTGTTGCAGTCGTCGCTGTTGTGCTTCGAGGATTTGCTCGCGACTGTGCCACTGCGTTTTTTCAAGCTGCTGCTTGATGCGAACCGTATGATGCTTTTTCAACAGTTCATGCAGCGGGAACAAACAACCAGCCACCAGTTTGGTGTAAATCCAGTTAAACATTGGGCTGGCCTCCTCGCAACAGTTGCAGATATTGTTGCTGCAGTAACGCCCAGACCCGCGGCCAACTGAATCGTGCAACGTTTTCAAGGCCAGCCAGACAAAGGGTATTGGCAAGTTCAGGCTGTTGCAGCAATTTCATGATCTGTAACGCCATCTGCTCCGGTTGTTGCGGCTCTACCAGCAATGCATCAATACCATCGGTGACCAGTTGTGGAATACCACCACTGTTAGTCGATACAATTGGCACGGCGCTCGCCATCGCTTCTATCAGCGAATTGGGCGTATTGTCGACCAGACTGCCGTTAAGCATGACGTCTGCGCTTTGATATAACGCAGCCATCTGCGCTGGGGTTAACCGGCCGCAAAATTCAACCTGCTGCAAACCAAGCTCACTGACTAAACCTTGGAGTGCTGAAAGTTCAGGACCGGTGCCGGCGATAGTCAACTTTGCTTGTGGCCGCTGTTGTTGCACTATTGCAAAGGCGCGAATGGTAGTGGCTACGTCGTAAATTTGTTCCAGGTTGCGCGTAACAATCAGGTGTGGCGCCAACGAATCGATATTTCTATTATTTTGGGGCACAAACAAGCTGGTATCGAGCACGTTTGGGACAATTACAGAGTCCATCCCATAACGTTTAAACACTTGTTGTAAGAACGTCGAAGGCACCACAATCACCGCACACTTTCGAAGCGCCCAACTGACTTTAGTCCAGGACTTGGCGAAAAAACTATCAGCATATCCGCCACGGTAGTTGAGTAGCACTGGAATACTACGCTGGCGGGCAATTAAAATGGCCGGCACCGCAAATAAGTGCCATGACCATCCTGAATTTGCCATGATATGCAGTATCTGCACATCAGCTGATAACTCGCGCCGTAAAGTCGCCCAATAGGCAATCAGCCGAAATAAAGCTCTAAGAACCGGAATACCGGCAACCCAAGACGGTTGATAAGAAGCATTGGTCTGAATGATGCGAACGGAAATACCTTCGTGTTGTAATAACTCAGCCAGTTTTTCTGTTTGATTGGCCATGCCACCCGAGGGAGGCGGTAATGGACCGGCAATACAGAGTGTGCGCAGCATTAACGTTTTCCTGCCAATAGTTGCTGATAAAGCGGCAGATAATGACTCACACTGACTCGCCAATTACGGACTTGCTCGACAAACTGCCGGCCTTGGGCAATCACTTGCGGCCAAGCTGCGCTTTGTTGGGTCAGCTCAATAATTTTGTCACTAAAGGCTTGCACGTTATCTGCAGGAAACAGAAAACCATTTTCGCCATCCCGAATAAGTTCTTGATGACCTCCGACGTCAGATGCCAGCACCAGCTTTCCTTGTGCCATCGCTTCGAGCGGTTTAAGTGGCGTAACTAAATCGGTGAGTCGCATTGATTTTCTGGGGTAAATCAATAAATCGACCAGACTGTAATATCGGTCAACGGCGCTATGCGGCACGCGACCGGTAAAAATGACGAACTTCGATAAACCTAGCTCTTCGGTCAATTGCTCTAATTTGGCTTGCTGTGGTCCACCGCCAACCAATAACAATCGTACTTTGGGTTGCACCGCAATCACCGCTGGCAATGCTTTAATGGCTAAGTCCAGTCCTTCATACGCATAAAAAGAACCCAAAAAGCCGAGGACTAAGCAGTCTTGCAGTCCAAGCTGTTGTTCTAGCACGGTATCTCGACTGCCAGATAGTTGAAACTGCTCGATGTTGACGGCATTTGGGATCACGGTAAATTTGTGAGCATCAAAACCACGACTGACCAAATCTTGTCGCAATCCTTCACAAATGGTGGTGACGGCGTTGGCGCGTTTTACCACGTAGTTTTCCATTTGACGGGTCAGCTGATAACGCAAATCACCTTCTTTACAAGTGCCATGATCAACCGCTGCATCTTCCCAGAACGCCCGAATTTCGTACACGACCGGTAAGCCACAAATTTTAGCTGCCCGAAGCGCAGCGAGCCCATTTAAAGCCGGCGAATGTGCATGCAACACGTCTGGTTTTTCAATGGCGACAGCTTGTAATATACGTTCTGTTAAAGGTTTAACCAATGCCAGCTGATTTAACCCCGGCACTTTGGTCATCCAGCCTTGCGGCTGGGCAGAGCGATAAAAATTCAGGCCATCAACCAGCTCTTCACCAGCTTCAGCATTGCCATGTTTGGGGCTTGTAACATGACAAGTCTCAATGCCTAATGAGCGCTGCTGCTGCAAAATTGCTCTGCTGCGAAAAGTGTACCCACTATGCAGTGGAATGGAATGATCAAGGATATGTAAAACCTTCACTAAGCCTGTCCTTTAAGCCGCTTGGCTTAGAAAATTTTCAAACATTAATAACGTCCAAAGTGCGGTACTGTGGTCGCTTTGGCCTGACTGATGTTCCTTCAGCCACCGGGCAATCGTTTGCATATTAAATAAACCGCTTTGGTGCATCAGTTCACTTTGCAACCGGGTATTGACTTGTTGTTTTAACGCACCTCGAAACCATTCGGCCAAAGGTACCCTGAACCCCATCTTTGGCCGGTATAAAATATCGTTCGGCAGGTAGGGTTCCATGGCCTTCTTCAACACAAATTTACCTTCTCCGGCTCTTAGTTTTTGCGAAGTAGGCACTTTGGCACACCATTCGACAAATTTATGATCCAAAAATGGCACCCGGACTTCCAGGCTATTGGCCATACTTGCCCGATCGACTTTGGTTAAGATATCGCCGACGAGATAAGTTTTCAAATCAATATATTGCAACAACGCCAATGGCTCGTCACCATCAAATTCAGCTTCGTAGCGTCGGAATAGTTCCAGGCTGTTGTAGCCGTTTAATTGTTGCTTCAGATGATCTGAGAATAACGCGTCGCGCTGATGTTGTTTTAATAATGAAATACCATGCAGGTAGCCTTCAACCAAATCCATCGCCAATGATTGAAAAGTGGTTTTTGCCCGCAACATGCGCGGTGCCCAGTCCAATTTTGGATAAAGTTTACCCAGCGGTTTAAATATCGTTTGTCGAAGCCAAGCCGGCACTCGTTCACGCACCTGCTGCTCGGCCATCAGTAATTTATAGCGCCGATACCCTCCCAATAACTCATCAGCGCCATCGCCGGACATACAGACCGTGACTTTGCTGCGCGCCAGCTCACATACCCGGTAGGTTGCAAGTGCAGAGCTATCGGCATAGGGCTCGTCATAAAAATGTGCAAGTTTTGGGATCAGTTCATAGTCGTCGGCTTTCACAATCCGGCTATCATGTTGCGTTTGGTAACGATCGGCGACTTGTTGGGCATAAGCCGTCTCGTCATAAGCCGCAACATCAAAGCCGATAGAGCAGGTTTTAACCGGTTGGTCTGACATGCCAGCAATCAGCGCCACCACGGCGCTGGAGTCAACACCGCCAGATAAAAACGAACCTAAGGGTACTTCAGTCACCAGATGGCTGGCGATTGCCGTATTTAGCTCGTGCACTAATTGCTGTTGAAACTGCTCGTCTGAAAGCTTTAATTGTTCTTTAAAGCTCAGTCGCCAATAGGTATTAATTTTCGGTTGCGGCAGTTGCGCAGAAATTACCAACGTTTGGGCGGGAGGCAGTTTCGCCACAGAATGGTAGATAGTGTCGGGTTCAGCGATATAGCCCAAGGTAAAATATTGCTCGATAGCTTTAGGCGCTATAGTTTTATCAAGCCCTGGCAATAGTTTTAAGCTTTTAAGTTCAGAGGCAAAATAAAAGGTATCGCCAATGGTGGTATAAAATAGTGGTTTGATACCCATTCGATCACGTGCCAGGAATAATCGCTGTTCCTGCGAGTCCCATAGAGCGTAAGCGAACATGCCTTGTAACCGATCGACACAAGCATCCCCCCACTGTATATGGCCGCGTAAAATGACTTCGGTGTCACAACGGGTATGAAAATGATGACCTAATGCCTGCAATTCGTCGCGAAGGGCAAGGAAGTTATAAATTTCACCTTTAAAGATCAGCACAAATCGACCCGATCCGTCTTTCATCGGCTGTTGACCTGCGGCTAAGTCGATGATTGATAAACGACGATGGCCAAGACCAATCCGTTCATCAATAAAATGGTCGCCTTCATCCGGGCCACGATGGAACTGAGCCTGATTCATCGCAGCCAATAAACTCTGATCGACCGGTTGTCCTGCTTGCAACCGAAACATGCCGACTATTCCACACATAGTTGTTCCCTAAACTGTCAGTAGTGTCCTAAACGCGGACTGCCCGGTACAGGCTTAAATATTGCGCCACCATGGCAGGTTCACTAAATTGTTGGCAGACCCGTTGTCGGCATTGCTCACCCTGTGCTGCTGCGAGTGCCGGTTGCTCCAGGTAGCACTGCATGGCGGCGGCTAAAGCCGTTGCAGACTCTGGGGCAACCAACTTGCCATGTCCTTCTTGAATTAATTCTGGCAAGCCGCCGACCGCAGTCGCCACAACCGGCAGTCCGCACGCCATTGCCTCAAGAACTGTCATCGGAATACCTTCCGCAAGCGATGACATGACAAAAACATGGCTTTGCTGCATCAGCTGGGCAATATCCTGTCTTTCACCCAGTAATTCAACTTGTGTCGATAAACCCAGCTCGGTTACTTGCTGTGTTAATTGTGGCCGTAACGGACCATCACCAACGAGCAATAACCGGCATGGCTTGGTCGAATGTTGACACAGTAACGCAAAGGCATTCACTAAAGTGGTCTGATCTTTGATTGGACTTAACCTTGCGACATGGATAAAGGTAAATAGATTGTTTTTTACGGCGGACGAATTAAAGCGCTCGGTGTTGATACCGTTGTATATGAGCTGAACTTTGGCGCTAGGCAGCCGCACCTGTTGTAACAACCACTGGTTTAAATCATCGCTGACGGCGATAAAACGCTGCACAAAAGGGCTAATCAGGCGGCGCAACCATTGATATTTTTTATTCTCGCCTTTGGGATCATTGACATCTCTGCCATGTTCGGCATGAAAATGGCCGCGAACTCCGGCCAGCCAGCCCACAGGATGGTACTCCAAGGTCGCTAGGTTATAACTGTGCAGGATAGTGGGGCGCAGATCACGCAATAATCGCCATAACTTAAGATGGACGGACAAATCAGCGCCAGGCTTTTTACCAAGACAATAGACCGGTACGTCATTGGGAAGTTGCTTGGCAAAACTGCTGGCATGGGTAAGACTGACGACAGCGTGCCGAAAGCCTTGATCAGCCATACCTCGGATGCAATTGAGCATTACCCGCTCCAGACCACCGGTGTCCAAGCAATAAATCAGATGCACCACCAACGGTTGTTGCGTCATCTAACTTGGCTCATTGCGACTGAACAGAGAGATCTTGCATTTGCAAAACCAGTTGTTCGAGTTGGGTTAAATCCAGCTGGTCGATGCTACTGGCGACGGAGATTGCCCGTACTCCTGATACTGAGTCATCACCTTTTACCAAACTTAACACCTGATACAGCTTCGCCCATTTCGCATCAGTGGTTTGGTGCGCGCCAATCTGATACCAAAATAAAACGCTACGATATTGTCCAAGATGATTTTTTAATTCGACCAGCTGATAGGGTTGTTGGCTAAATGTCAGAGCGCGCTGTTTGATCACCGTCCATTGTTTTGTTGAATATAACCAGTTTCCCCAGGTAATCATTTCACCTGTTTGTTGTTTATGACCATAATCGGCGCAAAAAACTTGCCACATCTGGTCATTTTGGCCTTGCACCCTAGTGAGGCCATCGTGATAGCTCACTTGCCACTGCGATTCTTTTATCGGTGTAAAGCCAGCAGGTAAAGCGGCGATAGCCGGTTTTTCTGGGGCTATGGTGAGCTGAACTTGCTGGCTCAGCATAAAGACCGCACCTAACAAAGCAAAGTACATGGCCAGCGGTAACAAATTCAACTCTGTAGCTGTTTCAGTGTTGTCTTTAGACAGCGCTGCAGCCGGAGCATCGGCAAAGCGTCCACCCAACCAGAACATCATAAACATCACCACCCCAAAAAATAACCAGCCGTAGACGTAGTGGTCGGCGCCAAAGCCATATTCCATATTGGTTTGCTCGGCAATCCAGATCAGGAAGAATGCGCGAAAGCCATTGGTCAAAATAGAAAATACCAACAACGACACCATAAACAAAATATGCTTAAACCACTTTTGGTACGTCAGGTAACAAAATAAAGTACCAATCGCCACTGAAGCGATTAAAAAACGCAGGCCAGAACAGGCCACAGCTACTTCAAACTGGCCAATTGGCGTTGTTAAATATAAACCTTCGCGAAATATAGGCACGCCAGCCCATTGCAAAATAGTGACCGTTAAACTGGCCGTGATGTCTTGTAACGGCGGGTTTAATGCTTCGCCAAAAGGCACCATGAAAATCAGGTAACAAAGCGGAAATAACAGTTGTTTGGATAGCGCTAGACCTAATAGCGTCGCAAGCCCAAGTTGCAAGATGATTACCGCACTAAAATGCGACAATGCATTGGTGTCTGAGGCAAAACCGACAAACCAGACCAGCGTCACCCCAAGCGCCGCCACAAGTGGCCAGGCATTAGGTTTAGGATTGAAATCAATACGTTGGCGCTGGTCATAACATAACCACAACGCAATCAGCGGTATTAAATAGCAGTGCATGTAGGTATCCGAACCACGCCATACCTGTTCCATATTCTGCAAAGTCGGCCAGAATACAATCACCCAGCCAAGGATCAGTGCCAGCAACGCGGCGGTAAACTTCACTTGCTGCTGTGGCATCACGACTTTTGCATCCATTGTTTGAGCGGCTCTAGTGTGGCTGACCAGGTGAAGTTATCTATGATCCATTGCCGCGCACCGACATCCATCACAGGTTCTGCCAGTACTTCAAGGCAAAATTGGGTAAAGTCTGTGGCCGAGTCAGTTGGTCGCAGCCAGGCTGAAGCCGGAGCATTGATGCCCTCCATCGCCATCGCCGTTGCGACCACCACTTTATTCATCGACATGGCTTCGAGTACTTTATTTTGAATACCTCGAGCAATACGCAGCGGTGCGACCACCAACAAGGAATTTTTGATATACGGACGTACATCTTCGACGCGCCCAGTGACGACAATCCCTGGCTGTTTTGCCAGCTCTTTAACTTCCGAGGTTGGGTTGCCGCCGACAATCATAAAATGCAGTAGCGGGTGTAAACGCAAGATATCAGGCCAAACTTGTTCGGCAAACCAGCGTACGGCATCGACATTGGCCCAATAATCCATCGCACCGGTGAAGACAATATAGGGTTTATCCAGTTCAAATTCGGCCGCAACGACGGGTAATTTTGGATCAAAAAACTGAACGTCAACGCCGTTCAGCAATGGCTGAATTTTTGCAGACAATGCCTCGGGCATTAAAGTGCGAAATAGCGCCGCTTCATCAGGTGACACAAATAGACTGTGATCAAAGCGTTCACAATATTGTTGTTCAAATTTTTGGAGTAATTGATGTTCACGCTGATATATCCAGCGCATCAACCCGCCGTGATTTTCGGCATACTGACGCCATTTATCAGAATCAACATCGACAAAATCTATCACGCGATTAAGGTTTTTATATTGCGGTTTATCGACAAACTGAGCCATTGACGATGAAAATACCATTACCGTGTCAATTTGATAGGTTTCAAGCGTGTAGTCGACCCAGCGCTGCAATTGCACGTCTGAATAATAGGGCACCGTGATGGGTTGTCCGGTCAGAAAGGCCGTTAACCCCTTGAGTTTAGCGCGCCATTTTTTTTGCGGCCGGCATTTATACTCAACACACCACTGCGCCAGTTTATCGACATACTGATAATCAAAATCATCATCAATAAAGCAGCCTAAGTGGACTTCGTACTGCTCAGATAATGCCTTTAATAGGTTGAACGAGCGTATTTTATCGCCTTTGTTCGGCGGGTAAGGGATACGGTGGCACAGATACAAAATTTTCGACTTTGCCATAATTCAACCCAAAAAGTGCGCTAGTTTCGGACCCAGCCAACGACTGATAGCTAATGGAAGCTTCTGCCACATTTTTATAAATAGCTGATACTTAGGATTATTCGGGCTAAGGTTTGCCAGCTGTTCGGATTTTATCAATTTGAATTGATAGTGGAGCAAATGGTTTTGCATACCCCAGTGTTTTTTATAACTGTAAGCACCAGAGTCAAGCTTACTGCGGCCAAAATCAAAAAAGTGACATGCCTTGTTGGTTTTGGCATGGCACATCAGCTGATAGTACATTAAATCGTTACTTTTCAGTTCACGTGCGATTGGTTTTCCACCACCGTAATACGGCAACACTTGGCCTTGATAATAAAAATTGAATACCGATGAAACCGCGACGCCGTGCTGGCGGATGGTGAGTATTTCAGTGTCTGAAGGAAAAGCTTGTTGTAGCGCTTCAATTAATCGTTTTGAAAAAACCGGAGTGCCTAAGTTGCGCAAACTTTCAGAATAAATCTGATAAAAATCATTGGCATCGGCTTCAATATGCGTTGTTAAATCGGACTGTAGTGCCCGGCGGATCAACGCGCGTTGATTCTTTTTAATTGCTGCCAGTATCGCTGCATCGTCAGCGGCTAGTTCACAGCCAAAAGTTGCGTGTTGACTGCGAGTGGTCCAGTCATTGTCTTGCGGTTCTTTATAGCGAAGCTCGATGTGATCGACGCCAAGCTCAGTGCCAATCTCAATCGCTCGTTGTTCCAATGCTCGGCGAACTGAGGGTTCACCCAGAGCTCCGCCATAAACACAAAAAGGGGTTGATACGAGAGCGTTACCAAACAAACGGCTATTGACCCACGCTAAAGGTAAAACTCCAACAATTTTATTTTTTTCAGTGGCATATAAATAATAAGTCGGATGGCTTAATGCTTCATTTAGCACTTGTTGCCAGCCTGCCAGATGAAAAAACGAGCCGTCTGCTTGCGCGTGGACGAAGTGATCCCAGGCCTGTTGTTGTGGATCATCCAAGGCTAAGGTTGCAATTTGATACATCTAAATCCCTTAGTTGTGTTTGCTTTTTATTATAAGTTTTTTAGGGTTTGCTGATACACCTGTCCAAGACTGCCCCATTGAAACTGGGTCAGTAATTGGTCAAGTTTGTGCTCCATTTTATCCAAATTTACATAATGCCGAAATTTTGATTTATGACCAGCACCGGCCACGCGCGGCTGCTCAGGATCTATTTCCCACGGATGGAAATAGAACATATACGGCATACGGTCTTCTTTGATAAATTTTCTGATCAACATGCTACTTAACCAAAAAGGCATAAGCCGGAAATAACCGCCACCTGCTATCGGCAGTTGGCGACCTAGCATAGTCAATGTCGGCATCGGGATTTCCCAGATCCCTTCTGGGCGCATGTAGGGCTGTTGCGGCCAATCAGGAACACCGTATAAATCATGTTTGATAGGGTAGGTGCTGGAACTGTAAACGTGGCCAATATCTTTAAGAATTTCAAAGGCCCATTCACTTTGCTTATTGATTGAAAAACTGGGAGCGCGATAGCCGATAACGGCTTCTCCGGTCAGTTGTTCCAAAATGTTTTTGGCTTTGACGACATCAGCCCGAAATTCTGCAGGAGTTTGTTGGTGCACTCTAGTGTGCGCATATCCGTGGCTCGCGACTTCGTGGCCACGACGTTGTACTTCTTTGACCAAGTCGGGGAAACGTTCTGCCACCCAACCCAAGAAAAAAAACGTCGCTTTGGCATTGTTGCGTTCAAACTGATCCAGTAACAGCCGGGTATTTCGATCAACCCTTGACGTCATATGCGGCCAGTCGACAGCAGTAATTTGTTTTTCAAAGGCTGCGACGTGGAAATAATCTTCTACGTCGACAGTCAGTGCATTAAGTTTTTCTATCGATAAAGTCATCTTTCTTAACGGCCTTTACCAAACAATACAATTTCTACCGTTCTGATCAGAATGACCAAATCCAGCAACAAGCTACGGTGTTTGATGTAATACAGGTCAAATTTCAACTTTTCCTGTGCGTCTTCAGTGGTTGACCCATATGGGTACTTCAACTGAGCCCAGCCAGTTAAGCCAGGTTTAACGTTATGGCGCTGATTATAATAAGGAATTTCTTTCACCAGCTTCTCAACAAACTCAGGTCGCTCTGGTCGAGGACCGACAAAACCCATATCACCCATAATGATGTTGAACAACTGGGGTAATTCATCAATGCGGTATTTGCGAATAAAACCACCAATTTTAGTGACGCGGTCATCATTCACTGAAGCCCATTTGGCACCATTTTTCTCGGCGTCCGGGCGCATGCTACGAAATTTTAGAATAGGGAAGGGCTTACCATCAATCCCGATTCGAATTTGTTTATAAAAGACCGAGGCACCGGCACGACGGCCATCGTCAAAGTAAATTGCTAGTACTGTGATTAACATCAAAGGCCATAATAAAGCGAGTACGATAATTGCCAAAATCGCATTTAACCTGTGATCGAGACTGGTTTTGAAGCGATGATTCATTTCAAAACCATTCGAATAAATAACCCAACTTGGGTAAATTAAATTCACCGCAATCTGACCGGTTTCTTGTTCAATAAAATCAAGAATTTCGATAACGTCTATTCCGCGTGTTTTACATTTAAATAAATGTTCGACCGGTAACATATTACGTCTTTCATCGCAGGCAATGACAAGCTGTTCGATATCGTTTTCGACAGCGTATTCGTATAAATCTGTTTTGTAATCAAAATGGATTGTTTTTGAGTCTGGGATGTGGCCAAGTTGGTCGCCGTCGATGAAAACAAAACCATGGACTTCAAAATTTCTTTTATCAACGTTACGTCGCATTCTGCGCTCAATAATGGACGCGCGTTCACCTGAACCTAGAATCAATACTTTGCGCCGACTGATTTTGGTGACGTCATGGTAGTGAAATAACATCCGAAACGACGTTAAGGTAATCATTGACAAAATTGCAGCGATCAAGCTGTAGCTGAAGCCTAAGTGCAGTGAGGGGACGATGCTAAAAATGACCAGCTCTAATAAAATGCCGGATAACAGCAACGTGATGACGACACGTTTCAGAACGCCGCCAGTGTCTTCACGCAGTTTTTGGTCATACAAACCAACAGACAGCGCGCATAACATCACGCAGCCGGTGAACAAAACCGCGTTTATGGCGGCCAATTCCTGGTCAACAGGTTGATAAAGTGAATAGAGATAAGATGCAGCAAAACTCGAGACGAGCAATAATAATGTCTCCCCGAGTAAGAACAACTTGTCAGCCAGTGTGTTTTTTCCGAATCGAACAGCCTTATTCATTGATACTTCTTCCTGGAAATGCAACAACTATTTCAGTTTTCAACTTTGCCTACTTGACTAAGTTATTGTCATAACGAAGTATACGCCTGAGAAAATAAAACTGAAATTAATTTTTTATGTCAGTCGCCCAATAACGTAAAAATTCAGTTATATTACAAACGCATCAGCAATAAGGACGCAAGATATGAATGCAAAGTCAGGCCAAATTACAATTCTCGCCATTGCCGCAGCACTAACTCTGCAAGCGTGCAGTACCAGTCAGTTGCCAGCAGCAACAGTGCAAAATTCTCTCACAACAGCAGTCACTGATTACAAATATTTGATTGGTCCAAACGATACTGTGACCATTTTTGTCTGGCGTAACCCAGAATTGTCAGGCTCTTTTATCGTGCGTCCGGATGGACAAATTACCACATCACTCGTTGAAGATATCTCTGTAGCCGGCAAAACTCCGACTCAGTTAGCGCGTGAAATGGAAAAAATTCTCTCTAAGTTTATTCGTGATCCAGTGGTCACAGTATCCGTTAACGGCTTTGTTGGCCCCTATAGTGAACAAGTGCGAGTCATTGGTGCCGCGTCAAAACCACAAGCGTACCCGTATCGCCAATATATGACATTGCTCGATTTGATGATCTCTTCAGGTGGTTTAACGGAGTTTGCCAGCGGCAACAGCGCAAAATTGGTACGGACAAAAAATGGAAAGCAAGTGAGTTATGAAATCAAACTTGATGATTTGATTCGCGAGGGTGATATTTCTGCCAACGTCGATATGTTGCCTGGTGATATCGTAATTATTCCGGAAGCTTGGTTCTGATTGTTGTCGTGTCTGGAGTAGTTCGATGAAGGAATTAAACCTTGCGATTGAGATGTTACTCATCTATCTACAGGGAGTTTGGTTAAGGCGCCGGTACATTGTTATTACCGCATGGTTGGTATGCCCAATAGGCTGGATTTTGGTATTTAATATGCCACCCACTTTTGAAGCAAACGCAAAAATCTATGTGGAAACAAGGTCTGTGCTTGATCCGGTACTACAAGGTTTAACGATTCGGGATAATCCGGAACGAGAAATTCAACTAATGGCTAGGACTTTGCTGAGTCGACCTAATCTCGAAAAGATCGCTAGAGCGACAGACTTGGATATTTCGGCCTCTGACAGTCAGTCTTACGAGAATCTGATTAACTCTTTGCAAAACAAGATCAAGCTAAGTGCTGCTGGTCGTGAGAATATTTACGTCATTTCGTATACTAATTCATCACCACAATTAGCAAAAAGATTAGTGCAGGAAACTCTTAATATCTTCGTTGAAAGCCGTGTTGGTAACGCCGTTGCTGATAAACGTAAAGCATCGGAGTTTATCGACGAACAAATTGCTGAGTATGAAACACGGCTGGGCGAAGCGGAATCTAGACTGTCTGACTTTAAAAAATCGCAAATTGCGTTGGGAGCAATGTCTGATCAAGGTTTTTATAGCCGGATAGAGTCTGAAAAGAACCGTTTGGAAGAAGCTCAGCTTCGTCAACGAGAGTTGGAAGGGCAACTTGAGTCGGCGCGTCGTCAATTAAAGGGCGAAGCGTCAGCGTTTAGTGACAGCACTTCAGGTTCTAACCCTGGTTTCACGACCCAATATGATGAACGAATTAAAGCGTTGCAGACGCAATTAGATGGTTTACTCATCCGCTACACGAAAGCACATCCGGATGTGATTGAAGTTGGCCGCCTGATAGATTCGTTAAAAAATATGCGCTCTGAAGAAGTAGAAAACTTACACAAAGCTATTGCAGGGGCGCCACAAAGTAGTGTCGGCTTTAGTCAAAATCAGGTTTATCAGGAATTAAAACTCAATGTTTCTCGGCTTGAGAACGAAATTGCATCGGTGAATGTTCGCGTCCGTAATTACAGTCAAAAATTAGAGGAACTGGAACGGCAGCGCAATATCGTACCCGACATTGAGGCGAAATTTGCAGGCTTAAATCGAGATTATGAAATTACCAAAAGTAAATATGAAGAACTCCTAACTCGACGTGAGGCGATGGACTTATCTAGCCGTGCCGACGAATCACAACAAGATGTACAGTTTAAAATCATCGAACCACCTCATGTACCGATCAAACCGTCCGGTCCACCACGACTGGCGTTCTTTACTTTGGTGCTCTTTGGTGGTATTGCTTTTGGTGTGTTTATGGCGTTTGCTCGTAGTCAGATTTCACCAGTTGTGACCAGTGCTTTGCAGCTAAAAACTATCGCTGATTTCCCTGTGTTTGGTTTAGTGTCGCACACACAAAAAGACGCAATGTTAAAACAAAACAAAAAGCACTTGCTGTACTTTCTTATTTTAAGTGCAATGTTGCTGTTATGTTATTGCGCCTTGATGGCAAATGAAATGGTGTTCGGATTGACCGCCAAGCAATTATTGGGTCGTCTATTATGAGTACTATCGAAAAAGCCTTAGATAAACTGGGCGCAGCAACTAGTGCAACGTTGGCAGCTGAACCTATCATCGAAAACGCCGTTGTGAGTGATGTCCAAGCACCAACAGCCGCTCTTCAGAGCGATGCCGCTGATGATGCTGACACTGCACCACGAAATTATGTGGAAATAGACTTACAAAGCCTGAGCAATCGAAACTTTGTGTCGATTGCGACTGAACGGCGACTTATTTATGAAGAATATAGGGTGATCAAACGTAAGCTTATTAACAATGCGTTTGGTGGCTTAAGTTCGACGTTAGAACACCCTAATTTGATTTTAGTCAGTAGTAGTCGACCTGGCGAGGGTAAGACCTTTACCGCGGTGAACCTTGCACTGAGCATTGCGCTTGAGCAAGATAAAACCGTCTTGTTAGTGGACGCCGATGTGCTGCGGCCAAATGTGTCGCGTACGCTTGAAATAAGTACACCACTGGGTCTGACGGATTATCTGAGTTCAAATGATATTGATGTTTCCGATATTATTTACAGCACCAACGTTGAACGGTTGAAACTGATTACCGCCGGCAAACCTCATCACTTGTCGACTGAACTGTTGGCCAGTGACAAAATGATTGAGTTGGTCAATGAATTTGCGTCACGGTATCCGGATCGAATTGTAATTTTTGATGCTCCACCGCTGCTTGGGGTAAATGAAACTGCAGTGTTAGCTGCCATGTGTGGTCAGGCAGTTGTGGTGTTGGAAGAAAATAAAACCAAACTGAATGAGCTTGATAAGGCATTAAGTTTGTTGCCAAAAGAGTTGGCTGTTGGTTTTGTGATCAACAAGGCTTATTACAGTCGTGATAAAGGATATGGCTACGGTTATGGATACTATGCGGAATAGCAAGATATTGCGAAACAGCACGCCAAATCAAGCAGGAAAAACGAAGTCGGCCGGTTACACACTCGGCGCTGTAGTCCTGAAACTGTCGGCTTTATCTCTGGCCTTGCCGGCGGTTGCCGACGTCAAATTTACCCCGTCTTTAGCACTAAGTACTTATGCATATCAGGTCGAAGTTGCAGATTTTGGGACTGATGAAGGTGCTGCCCAGTCAGTTACTCCAGGTGTCAATCTGAGTTATACAAATCCTTGGTTGAAATCGAGCTTCAATATCGATCATATGGCCTTATTTTATAAAGACGCGCAGCGTGAAAATAGTAGTTATACAAATTACCGCTTGAACAATACAGCGAGCTTTTTGAGTAACCAATTGGTTTTTCAATTGGGTTCAAACCAATCTTATCGTTCAACGGGTGGACAGTTTTCTAACTATGTCGACGAAGTAACCAACAGTGGCGATATGGCGAAAGTCATCAATAACAGCACTGGAATGAGTTACAGCAATCAAAAAATAGAGTGGCTTCAGACCAGTTTGAAGTTAAATGCTTCGGAGAATCGCACTGATCAGGTGGTTGAGCCCTTGTTCGACAATCAAAACCCATTAAATCAAGACCTGAACGTGCAACGTTTAACGGGTACTTTTGAAGTTAAATCTGCCGATCGTAATCGGAAGTTTTTCTGGGGTATGCAAGCAGACGCTTCGAAGACCGGTCGTAAACAGAGTGATGATCTTTATAACCGCCGCGGCTATGGCATTATTGGTATACCATTTTTTTGGCGTGTCTCAATGATTGGCCAAGGTAGCTATGAAAGTAATAGTCGCTTAACCGAGGTCAATAGCTTATTTGGTGGCTATCGGAACTACCGTAGTTTGGGTGGCGGGCTAGAATGGAAAATTACAGATCGCTCATGGTGGAACGTCACCTTTAACACCGTAAATGAGCAAGGTGGCAGCCGTGACTATATTGGTACGCAGTTTAGTCTGCAACCGTCTCGACGCACGAAGCTCACTGGTAGTTTTGACCGTCGGTTTTTCGGTCGTACTGCTGAAGTCAGCGGAAGTTACAATCTACAGCATCTAACAATGCAACTATCCGTATCAGACTCGGTAAATTCTTTACTTGGTTTGAATGGTGATAACGCTGAATATGGCTTGTTCGTTTGCCCACCGGGGCTTGCCCCTGGATTGGCAAACTGTTACCAACCGCCTACGGCACAATATCGACCACAGCCCGGCGAGTCTTATTACAATATCGTATTGCCTGGGCAGGAGCTGAGTGAACAGGTTGTGGTGCGGCGTAATGTAAATTACACCTTGGGTTATGCCCTGAGCCGGCTAAAACTACAACTGCAGCTTGGTCAACGTCGTGATACTTACTTAGAGCGAAATGCCCAAGTTGATGATCAATACATAAACGCAACTACCAGTTGGCAGTTGTCGCAGCGCAATAATATCGCGTTAACTTCATCGTATTCAAAGCTTGATTATCAATTGGCTGAAGACCTACCTGGTATTGGCACGCGCAAGGGCACGCAGGCTAGCCATACATTAACGTTTAATCGGCAGATCAATCCAGATTTGACCGGATCGCTATCTGCTCGTCGTGTCGATGTCAATTTTGAAGGTGCGGTGTTGGACTATCAGGAAAATCGCCTGCATTTTGATCTCAACTTCAAATTCTAACAACACTTTTCAGTTCGACATTTAAATAAAAAGGCAGCCTAGCTGCCTTTTTCATCATCAATTTTTCGCATAACTTGCTGGTGCTGTTGATTAAGCAGAGTATCCAGCTCTTTCGCCATTTTAATTTTATGCTCAAGTGAGCTGTCCAGTAACCCTGATAGCTCGGCAAGCATGGCGTGATAAGGGTTTTCGGCGGCGTTACTGACAGGCACGCCATTATTTATCGGTTTGGTTTGATCCAGAGTCACTGTAGTGGCAGCATTTGACACCAATGGTGTCTTTTGCAGCGGTTGCCGCTGTGCAACTTCGCCGCTGATTTCGATAATGACTTCCTCGACATCAGTTTGCTGCAGCAGCGTTTTTTCTTCTAAGTAGCCGAATAATAAAATTCTATCTAATAAAT
>JBBKWN010000109.1:0-72829 GCA_037968955.1 Rheinheimera sp.
GGTCAATGTCGATCCCCGGGTGAATGGCAGCGGCGTTGGCCAGTGCCGCCGCTGAAATAGCCTCGTCTGCTTGCTTAAAGAATTCATGTTGTTGCGCACAGCACAAATAAATCGGCTCTTCTGACAACGCACTGTAATTTAACCCTTCGATCTGCTGATAGCTTGGAAATAAACCAAGATGAGCTTTGTCTTTCAGCAACTGTTTTTCGATGGTCGCAATGGTATCGCTGTCCAGCACAATATGTAGGTTGGGTGAATGGTCGTGTAGTTGTTGGATCACTTGCGCTAGTTTTTGTTGTTTCGAAGGATCCAGTTGGTCAGAGCACAACATGACTAATTCACCACTGAGTTCTTTACCCAAAGTGCCGACTAATAATGAAAAGTCATCAAGAGAATCAAATAACTCAAGTACTGCCCGGTAGATTGCTTGGCCATCTTCGGTCAACGCAAAACCGCCGCGACCGCGTCGGCATAACGTTAATTTCATGCGCGTTTCTAAGTTCGACATATGGACGCTGATGGTCGAGCGGGTGATACCAAGTACCAGCTCTGCGGCAGCAAACCCGCCACATTCCACCACCGAGCAAAAAATGCGTAACAGTCGTAAATCATATTCAGTGATAGGTTTTGGAATGATTGAAGTTTTTTTCATCAGCAACTTGGCGTGTTAAGTTTTACCGCGGTAAAACAATACGTTGAATGTTTTGTATTTAACCTTGGTTTGTGATGCGGTTCAATAGGCGTATAAAGATATACCAAGAATGACCATTTCAGGAGAGGCTTGTTATGCACGGCTTAACAGATCAAAAACTGCTAAAAAACTGCTCTTATATCAATGGCCTTTGGCACCCTAGCGCCAGCACTTTCACGGTGACAAACCCAGCTACCGGCACTGACATTGCGCAGGTTTGCAATGCAGGTGTGCAGGAAACCGAACTGGCCGTTATCGCGGCTAAAGACGCCTTTGTGGTGTGGTCGGCTACCACGGCCAATCAACGTGCCCAGTTATTGCGGAATTGGTTTAATTTGATGATGGAACATCAAGCAGATTTGGCGCGTATTTTAACCTTAGAACAAGGTAAGCCGTTGGCGGAAGCTCGCGGCGAAATAGCTTATGGCGCCTCTTTTATCGAGTGGTTTGCTGAAGAAGGGAAGCGGGTATATGGCGATACGATCCCCGCACCATCGAATGACAAGCGTATTGTGGTGATTAAGCAGCCGGTGGGAGTTGTGGCTGCAATTACGCCGTGGAATTTCCCCAATGCCATGATTGCCCGTAAAGCTGCGGCAGCGCTTGCCGCCGGCTGTACTTTTGTGGTTCGACCAGCCACGCAAACCCCTCTTTCGGCTCTGGCGATGGCAGAGCTTGCCGAACGTGCAGGCATTCCTGCCGGTGTGTTTAATGTGGTGGTGGGGCAAGATGCGCGTGGCATGGGGCAAGTGTTAACCCAGCACCCAGATGTGGCGAAATTTACGTTTACCGGCTCGACATCGGTGGGCAAACTCTTGCTACAGCAATGTGCCACGACCGTGAAAAAAGTGTCGATGGAATTAGGCGGCAATGCACCATTTATTGTGTTTGATGACGCCGATATTGATGCCGCCGTCCAGGGTGCTATGGCCTCTAAATACCGCAATGCCGGGCAAACTTGTGTATGTACCAATCGGATTTTTGTGCAGCAAGCAGTACTGGAGTCGTTTACGACAAAGTTCGCCCATGCCGTCAGCCAGTTAACGCTCGGGAATGGCAGCGTGGCTGGGGTAACCATCGGACCAATGATTTCACCACAAGCGGTCATTGCGGTCGACAGTCTAGTGCAGCAGTCGATCACAGCGGGCGCCACGTTGCTCTGCGGTGGTAAACCCGACGTGGCCGGTGATCACTTTTATCAGGCGACAATTTTAACGAATGTCACCCATGATATGCCAATCGCCCGCCAGGAAATATTTGGCCCAGTGTCGCCCATTATTACGTTTACCAGCGAAGCTGAAGTGATTGCGATGGCCAACGAAACCGAATACGGCTTGGCAGCATATTTTTATGCGCGCGATATAGGTCGGGTGTGGCGGGTAGCAGAAGGATTGCAGTTTGGCATGATTGGAATTAATGAAGGGCTGATCTCCAATGCTGCCGCCCCCTTTGGTGGTGTGAAGCAATCGGGTAGTGGCCGAGAAGGTTCCAAATACGGTTTGGACGATTATTTAGAAATCAAATATTTATGCATGGGTGGTTTGCAAAAATAAGCCAGCAATCTCTGAGCTGATGCTAAGCCACCCTAGGCGCAAGATGTCGAACGCATAAGGTGGCGCCGCTTCAGAGTGCTCATCCCATTACAGCCATTTTTCACAGCGATTCCCAGTAACGCCTGAGACACAACACAGTTGCATAAGCAGCTTCAGCGAGAGACAGATTCAATGACCAATTTAGAATTACAAACCAGAAAAACGCAAGTGATCGCTCGCGGTCAAGGCAATACGTACCCGGTGTATGTAGAGCGCGCTGAAAACTCAGAAATTTGGGATGTTGAAGGCAAGCGTTATATCGATTTTGGTGCCGGTATTGCGGTCTGTAATACCGGACACAGCCATCCGAAAGTGGTGGCGGCGGTCAAGGCGCAGTTAGATAAATTTAGTCATACCTGTGTGATGGTGAACCCTTATGCGGTGGCGGTTGAATTGGCTGAAAAGTTGGTGGCCATCGCACCAGGAGCCAGTGCAAAAAAAGCGATTTTTGTCTCAACGGGCGCCGAAGCCGTTGAAAATTGTATCAAAATTGCGCGTGCATATACGGGCCGTCGTGGTGTTATTGCATTTAACGGTGGTTTTCATGGTCGAACCAATTTGACCATGGCATTAACCGGTAAAATAACCCCTTATAAGCATCAATTTGGCCCATTTCTGGCGGATATTTTTCATGCGCCGTTCCCGATTTCTTGTCATGGCATTAGTGTTAAACAATCACTCAAAGCACTAGAGAATTTGTTTAAAGTTGATATTGCACCCAGTGATGTTGCCGCCATTATTGTGGAGCCGATCCAGGGTGAAGGTGGGTTTTACCAAGCGCCAAATGAATTTTTACAAGCATTAAGACAACTGTGCGATGACTATGGCATTGTTCTTATCGCCGATGAAATTCAAACTGGTTTTGCCCGCACGGGCAAAATGTTTAATGTCGAATACGCCAATGTCGAACCAGATTTAATCACCATGGCCAAAGGCATTGCTGGCGGTTTTCCATTGGCGGCGGTGGTTGGTAAAGCAGCGATCATGGATGCGCCGTTACCTGGTGGTTTAGGCGGTACTTATGGCGGATCGCCAGTGGCTTGTGCGGCAGCGTTAGCGGTGCTTGATATTATCAAAGAAGAACATTTAGTTGAGCGAGCGCAGCAAATTGGCGCAATTTTCCAACAGCGGTTGCAGGCGCTGCAACAGCACTATCCAGCATTGATTTTAGAAGTGAGAAATACCGGCGCGATGATCGCTATCGAGCTGGTCTGTGATGGTGATGTGGAAAGGCCAAACACGCAACTGACGCAAGCCATCATCGCCAATGCTGCAAAATATGGTTTAGTATTATTGGCTTGTGGTTTTTACGGCAATGTCATTCGATTTTTACCACCGCTGACCATCAGCAATGACCTTGCCAATGAAGGATTGGATCAATTTTGCCATTTATTTAGCGATGTAGTACCAAGTCTGCAGGTGTAGTGGCGCACTCGGATAGCATTGAGTCGCCATTCGTTTACTTTAAGCGTGCTGCATAACAGCACGCGGTATTGCCTGGAAATGATCTTTGCCGCGAACTCTAGGTACTTCATAAGCACTGTTCGTCAGTTCAATACTCTCAGAGCTTACCGATAGCCCTTTGACGTCGAGTTTTATGGCTACGGATTGCCAACCGATTATTGTCACCGATGCCGGTTTTTTATTATTTAAAATTAAGTTGTAATTAGCTTTATAAATCAATGATGTAATCGACATAGTGTCGGCGACACTCAAATATCTAACAAAAAAACCTTCAACCTTAAATCCAAATCGATACTGAGGTGCATCTAAGTTTCAAGTCAACTCAAAGGAAACTACGATGAACCTGAAACACACTTTTTTTAATACCTATGCACTGCGGTTTGGCGGCTTGTTGTTTACTGCCAGCTTACTTGCGCTATCTTTGCCGGCAACGGCAACGGCAACGGCGCAGTCCACTACTGCGCAACAGTCTTCACTTCACGACGAACTCGCGGCAAAAGATGCAGAGTTTTTTCAGCGTGGTTTTAATCAATGTGACTTCGCTTACCTTGAAGCAACGATTAGCCCAGCGTTGAAGTTTTATCACGATCAAGGTGGTTTTCAGGACAAGACGCTGTTTATGCAGAACACTAAACAGTATTTGTGCGGTGATCCGGCGCATAAGCCAATCCGCAAGCTGATTGCTGGCAGTCTCAGTGTGTTTCCGCTTTATCAAAATGGCACCATGTATGGCGCCATTCAGCAGGGTCGGCATCAGTTTTACCTGCGAGAAGCGGGGAGGCCGGATCAACTGACCGGTACTGCGCGGTTTACCTCGGTTTGGTTAAAGCAGGGGCAAGATTGGTTGCTGAGTGATGTGCTGAGCTACGACCATCAGCCGGCAGCAGTGGAGCCGCAAGCAGCACTTCCGGCGAAGCCTTTAACATCAACGTCTTCAACGCCAACGACAGTATTGTCAGCGGTACCTGTCACGCCAGCCGCTCCACCAGCCGCTTCGCAAGTGCCCGCCTTGGCGATTGAGACTCTGCTAAAACAGCAACATGTTCCAGCGCTTGGCTTAGGCATTATTAAAAACGGCGTGCTTGACAGCGTGCAGGTGTACGGTGAGCTGTCGCCAGGGCAGGCCGCGCCGCAAAATACTTTGTTTAAAGTGGCGTCGCTGACCAAACCGATCGTGACTTTGCTCACTTTGCGGCTGATTGCTGAGGGCAAGCTAACGCTGGATGAACCCCTTGCTAAGCATTGGGTTGACCCTGATTTGCAGGCTGATCCACGGCATTTATTGCTTACACCGCGTTTAGTGTTGACGCACCAGACCGGCTTTGCCAACTGGCGTTATCTGGAGCAAGATAAAAAACTCCGGTTTCAGTTTCAACCGGGCAGTAAACATCAATATTCCGGTGAAGGCTTTGAATATTTACGCCGCGCGCTCGAGCACAAATTCGGGCAGCCGTTAGAAGCATTGGCGCAGCAGTATGTGTTTACCCCGGCCGGCATGACGGATACCCATTTTTGGTGGACGCCCGAGGTCGATGAAAGCCGGTATGCCCGCAATTATGATGTGAAAGGTGAGTTATTACCGCTAGAAAAATATTATGAAGCCAATGCCGCCGCGAATTTAATCACCACGGTCAGCGACTACAGCAAATTTCTGGTGTTTGTGCTGGCGCAGCAACAAGCCATGCCAGAACTGTATTCAGCGATGGTGCAGCCGCAGGTTAGCCTGCAGCCGCATCATGCATTTGGTCTTGGCTTTGAGATGTTCAGTGATTTTTCAAATGGGGAGTCGGCGCTGTTACATACCGGCAGAGATCCAGGCGTGTCGACAGCGGCGGTGTTTTTCCCGAAAAGTCGCAATGGCTACGTCATTTTTATGAATGGCGATAACGCAATGCCGGTACTTGAACAACTGCTGGGGCAACTGTACCTTGGTGCTGAACTGTGGCAAAGAAGGTAAGCGGGACAAAATGAACGGACAAGAGTGGGCAGAAATCCTGGTGCCGCTGATTTTTTTCAGTGCATTGGTTACGGCGATCGGCTTGTTGCTGTTGTATAAGTACAAGAAAAAGAAGCTATTTTTGCAGATGGTGGAACGGACATTACAGCAGCAGGCACCGTTGCCACCGGAAACTATTCGCGAAGTGGCGACGCACTTTTTTTCTACCAACGCCGATGTGCGTAAAGGCATTTTCCTGCTGGTGATTTCTGCCAGCGTATTAGCGTTTTCGCATGTCGCCGACTTTCGGAAAAACGGTAACCTCGACCTCAATGATGCCCTTAATGGCATCGCCATTTTGCCCGGGTTGTTTGGTTTGGCTTTTTTATGGCTCGCCAGACTCGACCGGCGGCGGTAGGCTGAGATGCTGACGTGTCGTTAAAACAAGCTTCGGTTGAGCAGCTAGTCGCTATTGTGCAGGTTTCGGGTGATACCGCTGCTTTTAATGAGCTGTTTAGTCGACATCAGTCGAAACTCCGGGCGTTTTTGACGTTTAAATCGGCCGATCAGCGGGACGAAGTGGATGATTTGATGCAGGAAACCTACGTCAAAGCTTTTTTGAATATTCAGCATTTTAAGCAACAAGCACAGTTCTCCACTTGGTTACTACGCATTGCCATCAATGAAATGCTGCAGGCGAAGCGTTCAGGAAATATCTTCAGCCGGTTAAAACAGCGCTGGTTTTCTGGCCAGCAGGATGATTGGGTGCATCACGATCATATTGCGGCTCAACTGGATGCGACCAAATTGCTGGCGGTGCTCACCAGCCAGCAGCAGCAGGTATTCATCTGCGCAGAATTTTATGGTTATTCCCACGGCGAAATAGCACAGCTGCTGCAAATTCCGCTGGGCAGTGTCAAAACCTATATGAAACAAGCACGTGATGCATTGGATAGGAACAACGAATGATGCTGAAATTAAACTTCCGGCAAAAACTGCGGGTATGGTTATGGCAACAGCGCCGAACTGTAACTTTTACCCTGTGTTGTTTATTGGCTGGTGGCCTGACGTTTTGGGGCAATAGCCTGTTATTCCCTGCGAATGCCCTATTGCCACTGCTGAGTTTGGCGCAGCTCGGGGTTGGTGGTTTGCTTGTGATCTTGGTGATTATTTTCAGCGACTAGTGCGCGCTGGCCGCTGGCTGCCTGCGCCCAAGACTGAACAGTGTGGCCGGTGGTCGTCATGTTGTGTTTTACTGTAAAAGCGCCGGCTTATTTAACCTGCATAATGACACTGGCAATCTGGTTTAAAGCAACGACTTGATCAACGCCACCGAGTTTAATGGCTTCTTTTGGCATGCCAAATACCACGCAGCTTGCTTCGTCCTGGGCATAAGTGTATGCGCCAGCGTCGTACATTTCTTTCATGCCGCGAGCGCCATCATCACCCATGCCAGTCATAATAATACCGATGGCATTTTTACCGGCAAAACGAGCGACAGAGCGAAACAGCACATCGACGGAAGGCCGATGCCGATTAACTTGTGGCCCATCAATGACTTCCACCTTGTAATAGGCGCCGCTGCGCTTCACCAACATATGCTTTCCACCCGGGGCAATCAGTGCTAGCCCCGGCATCACGCGGTCATCATTTTTTGCCTCGCGCACTTCAATCTTACACAATGAATTTAAGCGTTCAGCGAAGGATGCGGTAAATTTTTCCGGCATATGTTGCACAATGACAATGCCAGCGCTGACCCGTGGTAAGGCCGTGAGTACATACTCCAACGCTTGTGTGCCGCCTGTTGAGGTGCCGATGGCAATCAGTCGCTCGGTCGTCTGCGCCATGGCATCTTTACCGGCAGCAGCCAAAATGGTGTCGGCGGTTAATTTAGCCGACACTACAACCGTGCTCGGCGCGCCGACAGCCCCTGGTTTGCGAACTTTGGCTTTGGCTGCTGCTCGTACGGCGGCCAGCAATTCGGCCGAGGATTGTTGTAAAAAGCTTTTTAAACCAATTTTCGGCTTGGTAATAATTTCCACCGCTCCGGCGGACATGGCTTGCATGGTGGTTTCTGCGCCTTTTTCGGTCAACGTGGAGCAAATCACCACCGGTGTTGGACGCTCTTGCATAATTTTCTTTAAAAAAGTAATGCCGTCCATTCTAGGCATTTCAATATCCAGCACAATAACGTCAGGCCATTCACGCGCTAGCTTGTCCATCGCAAAAAGTGGGTCAGACGCGACGCCAATCACCCGAATATCAGGCTCTTTATCTAGAATTGCCTGCAACACTTGGCGCACCACAGCGGAGTCATCAATCAGCAACACTTTGATTTGTGGTAACGACATCTAACGCTCCATCAATGTGCGGTGTTTGACCCAGACATCACCGCTGGAAAGGTCGAATATGACATTGCGATAACCGCTGCGGCCTAAATCTTGAGCGGTAAACTGCAGGCCATATTTATCTAACAACTTATGCGCCATAGCGACATTGTTTTTGGCAATGTTAATGTGACGCTGCTGGCTGTGGGGGTAAGTAAACATACTGCCACCGCCAAACAGCTTAATTTGATACTCCTGCAACTTGGTGTTGTAGCGCTGCGCCTCCTGCTCAAACATCCGCATCGTTTCATCCGCATATTTACCATTGAGTTGATGTCCCCGCACTTCCCGGCTTGGCAACATGTAGTGGCACATGCCACCAATCCGCCGTTGCGGGTGCCACATGGTGATAGCGACACACGAGCCCAATAACGTCTGGATACATAAGGGCGCTTCGGCAAAATAGAATTTACCCGGTAGCAGAAATATGTCGATAGAATTGGTGCGGGGAATCATTGGCTTATAGCTTTTGATAAATTGAGGGGCAGATCATTTTTAGCTGATCGGTGACTCCATTTAAGCTTTCCGACAGACTCACGATAAAATAACCTTGGCTTTTTAACAGCGGTAGCATTTTGGCCATCACTTTCATTTTTGTCTCCTGGTCAAAATAAATCATCACATTGCGCAGGAAAATCACATCAAACTGGCCTAGCTCAGGAAAGGGTTCGATTAAGTTAATTTGGTTAAAGACCACCTTATCCCGTAATTGTTTACTGATCAAAAAGGTACCATGCTGGCTTCCGGTGCCCTTTAGGCAATACTTGACCAATAAGTGATGTGGAATGTGTTTAGCACGAGTTATCGGATAATGCCCAGAACGAGCAGTTTCCAACACCTGGCTACAGATATCAGAACCGAGCAACTGCCAGCTGTTTTTGCCAAAATGCTCCGCCAACACCATCGCTAAGCTGTATGGCTCTTCGCCACTTGAACTCGCCGCACTCCAAATCCGAAATGGCTTTGTAAGGCCGGCCGCCGGCAGAATGGTTTGTTGTAAGAATTCGAAGTGCTTGGGTTCGCGAAAAAAATAGGTTTCATTGGTGGTGAGTAAATCCAGTGCGACCTGTAATTCAGTCGGTATTTCATCACTCATAATTAACTGAAAGTATTCGCTATAACTACCTAACTGAAAATGTTTCAGTCGTTTAAACAAGCGGCCAGCAACCAGCGGTTTTTTCGCCGGTGTTAGATTAATGCCGGAGGTTTTGTATAACCATTGCTGGAACTTGGTAAATTCAGCGTCTTGCAGCGTTACCTGCATATGACAGCCCCCCGCCAGCCAAACTTACCCCACCACAACGTCATCACATTCTGGAAACTTGCTTTTGTGGACCCTTGTTGTTGTCGGCGCTTACTCATTGACGTCGGCCAACAGTGTCATTTCGTCGACCGACAGCACTTTACCCACATTTAATAAAATCACGAATTTACCGTCGATTTTTGCCATTCCACTAATAAAGTCGGCCCGGATCCGCGCGCCAAAACTAGGGGCGGGTTCAATGTCACTGCCGGCGATTTCCAGAACGGCTGACACCGCGTCCACCATCAAACCAATATCCTGCACCCCTGACTCAACCTCAACCTCGATAATCACAATGCAACTACGTCGGGTCGCCTCCGCAGTTTTTCGGCCAAATCGCGCCGACAAATCGACGACCGGTACCACCGCCCCACGAAGATTGATCACGCCACGAATAAAGGTCGGCATCATCGGCACCGTCGTCAAATTGCCGTATTCCAGAATTTCTTTAATATGCAGTATACCAATGGCGAACATTTCGCCGCCAAGCTGAAAGGTCAGATACTGCGCTTCTTCGCCTTGCTCAGAGTTTCGCTGTGCAACTGTTAGCATGGTTCCCATCACGACCTCCGATTAAAAGCGAGTAAACTCAGATTCGTCAGCGGGTGCCGTTGATCTTGGCCGGTTCGATTTTAGCGGCGCTGCTTTGCCTTTGGCCGGCCGGGTGCTCGCGGCTCGTTCCGGCAGTCCGTTGGACGTATCTATTCTGAAAAAGCTCATCGTTTGTTGCAGTTGTTCAGCCTGGCTGCTTAATTCTTCCGAGGTTGCGGCGAGCTCTTCACTACTGGATGCGTTTTGCTGCGTGATTTGGTTAAGCTGATTCATCGCGGTATTGATTTGGCCCACCCCGCTGGCTTGCTCTTCGGAAGCGGCACTAATTTCTTGTACCAAGTCTGAGGTTTTATTAATTGACGGTAGCATTGCATCTAACAAGCGACCGGCTTTTTCAGCTAAATCAACACTGCTGGATGACAGTTCGCCAATCTCTTGCGCCGCAATTTGGCTGCGTTCAGCCAGCTTGCGAACTTCTGCCGCAACTACGGCAAAACCTTTGCCATGCTCGCCAGCTCTGGCCGCTTCAATAGCGGCATTCAGTGCTAACAGATTGGTTTGGTAAGCAATATCATCAATGATGCCAATACGTTGTGCGATTTGCTTCATGGCGACCACTGTTTTTTGCACTGATTCACCACCTTCAGTAGCTTCATTGGAGGCTTTGCTGGCCATGCCGTCAGTGACCTTGGCGTTTTCGGTGTTCTGGTTGATGCTGGCGCTCATTTGTTCGATCGATGCACTGGTTTGTTCGACACTCGCAGCTTGTTCGCTGGTGGCCTGGCTCATCGATTGCGCGGTGGCACTTACTTCTTCCGAAGCACTGGCCAGATTATTGGCTGAATTTCTTACTTCGGAAATAATGTAACTAAGTTTGGCCACCATATTTTGCATGGCCAGCATTAAGGCGCCGGTTTCATCTTTTGAGTTCACGGTAATTTGCGCCGTTAAATCACCTTCTGCCAATTGACCTGCGACTTTTGCCGCCGCAATCAGCGGCCGTGAAATGACTTGAGCAATGAATATCGCCAATGCCAAGCCAACAACGAGCGCGGTGACTAGCACCATAATGATGGCCATTCGCGCGCTGCTATATTGCTCTTTAGCTTGTTCATTTGCTGCGACGGCGCCACTATTGTTAAGGTCGACCAACTGCTGAATATCGTCGGCAGCTTGGTCAAATACTTGTTTGGACTCATTTGCAATTAAGTTGCGGGCCTGCTCCACCAAATTCTGTCGAGACAAATCGAGCAGCTTTGTGCTAATTGTTTGGTAATGCGCCCAATCGGGTAGGAATTTTTCGTATAACCGGCGCTCCTCCGGGTTTGCTAATAGCTTTTCATAACGTTGTTTGCTTTCGTTAAATGCCTTGATCATTTCGCCGGCAGATTTTTCTAGCTGATCACGATCCGCTGGCGTTTCTGCCAGCACATGGCGAATTTCCCGAATGCGGTACTGCGCCATATAAAACTGCATCGCTTGTGCCGCCTGCATTGACGGCATATAGTTTTCAGCCATTTCGGCGGCTGATTCGTTAACCTGCGCCAACTGCGTAATAGCAAAACCACCGATAAAGGTCGTCAGTGCCAGCACGACCATAAATGAGCTGATGAGCTTGGTGGCAATTTTAAGATTGTAGAACCATGTCATGGTAAATCCCTCTTAGTGACGAAGATCCGGAAGCGCCGCTGCTATAGGCTGCGATTGGGGGTGATGTTGAATGTAAGACTGCTGACTAGATAACTGTTTTATTAACGAAGGAACATCTAAGATCAGCGCCACTTCGCCACTGCCAAGAATGGTTGAGCCGCTAATACTTTGTAACTTACTGAATAATTTACCGAGTGGCTTAATCACAGTTTGAAATTCACCCTGTAATTCATCCACCACTAAACCAGCCTTTTGTGTTGTCGTTTTTACCACTACCACATTTTGTCGCCGTCCGGCACCGCCGCCAGCAGCAAAGTGCTCACGCAGAAACACCAACGGTAAGACTTCACCACGTAAGTTAATATAGTTACTTAATCGTGAACTGCGGTGCTCGGTTTCTGATAATTCGATGCACTCTTGCACCATATCCAGCGGTATTACATAACTTGCTTGCCCGACACCTACTAAAAAGCCATCGATAATGGCTAATGTGAGTGGTAGACGAATACGTACAGTGGTGCCTTGGCCAGCATGGCTATATAAATCGACACTGCCTCTAAGGGCCGTAATATTTCGTTTGACGACATCCATGCCGACGCCACGGCCGGATAAATTGGTGACCGCTTCTGCCGTTGAAAAACCAGCTTCAAAAATGAGGTTATAAATTTCCGCATCCGACAACTGGGCGTCGTCGGCCACCAAGCCTCGCTCTTGGGCTTTTTGCAGAATACGTGTTTTATTCAAGCCGGCGCCGTCATCAGCAATTTCAATCACAATGCTGCCTGAATCATGATATGCATTTAGCTTCAGTAGCCCGGTGTTTGGTTTCCCAGCTGCCGTGCGAGCGGACGGGCTCTCAATGCCATGATCCATCGCGTTTCGCAGCAGGTGCATCAGCGGATCGCCAATTTTTTCCACCACCGACTTATCCAATTCGGTGTCTGCGCCACTGATTTGCAGCTCAATGCTTTTACCAAGCTCTTGGCTGACATCCCGGACAACCCGTTGAAAACGATTAAAAGTATCGCCAATCGGAACCATCCGCAGACGTAAGGCACCGTCTCGGATCGCCTCAACTAACAAAGACACATTGGAGGCGGCTTCCCGCAGTGGATCATCCTTATGTGCATTTGCCAGTAGGCTAGCACCTGCCGCCGCGATAACTAGCTCGCCCACCAGGCTAATTAATTCATCCAGCTTTTCGGCGTGCACCCGCACAAAATGGGTTTCGGTACTCTTTTTTTCTTGGATTTGATGTTGTTTTTCCAGCGCCGCTTTGACCAACTCGGGGGCAACGGTCCGTTGGCCAATCAGAATTTCACCAATCGGCACTGCAGAGGATGCACTTGGTTCGTTTTGTCGTCTAAGGCTGTCGTCTAATTCCTGTTGCGTTAGTGCGCCACTGGCAACAAGTAATTCACCGAGCAGCGAGTTTTCTTCGGGTAAATTTTTAATTAGTTCGACATATTCTTCAATCATGCTGTGCGGCGGCAAAATGTAGAGCTGGCATTCATCGCGCACAAAATCGAAGGTTTCTGCAATCGTGCTTTTGCTGGCGTCCGATTGATAGTCAATTTCGAATCCGAGATAGCAGGTTTCGGCATCCATCGCGGCCAGTTCTGGCATCTGTTCGAATAAGGTTTTAATCCGTACGATGCTGCCAATATTATTCAGGTAGCGTAAAAACGCCATTGGATCCATGCCATTACGTAAGACATCTGCGCCAAAACGCACTGAAATATGCCATAGGTCATAACTACCTTTGTGCACGGAAACTATTTTATTGACACCGCTATCTGTTTCGATGACGGGAGTGGGTGATACGCTGCGATACACCTGTAAGCGCTGACGCAGAGTTGTTTCGCGCTCCAATGCTGCGTTATCGGGTTGTGCATTTTGCACCGCGGTGACATCAATCAAATACTGAATATGGTCGCCACATTGCAGTAATAACGCGATAAACTCGCTGTTTTTGGCTATTTCGCCGGCTCGCAATCGGTCCAGCACATCTTCAACAATATGAGTAAAACTGACGATTAAATCCAAACCAAATAGTCCGGCAGAGCCTTTAATGGTATGGGCTGCTCGAAAAATTGCACCGACGGTGTCGGCATCAACCGGGTTGTGCTCGAGTTGCAGCAGGCAGGATTCCATGTCCTGCAGCAGTTCAGACGCTTCGGCAATAAAGGTTTGTAATGCTTGATCCATGTTCATAACGAGCTCCTGCAGCCACTAGCCGTTGCGATGTTCCGAAATAATTAATGGATCACCAAAAAATGCCGCCATATTGCAAAGGTCAAAGGCCTCGAGTACGGCCGGGCTATGATTGGTTAATCGCAGCACGCGGCCGCTCACTGTCGCTTCGCGTTTTGTCGCAATAAGCAGCTGTAAACCGGCGCTATCTATTTCATTGACTGCATATAAATCCAGCTCCAACTCCCTATGTTGGAGTAGCAAGTTAGATAACTGCGGTTTTAAGCCCGCTGCGGTGTAAATACTGAGCTCGCCTTCGATAGCCAGTACTGGCATTGTGCCGCTGGCGTCAATGCGGATCGCCATGTGGTTCTCCTTGTTATGGCAGAATAAGCTTTGAGACGGCAGCCAGCATTTGAGCCGGCTGAAAAGGTTTTACCACCCATGCTTTGGCTCCGGCCGCTTGGCCCTCCATTTTTTTCGATTCTTGCGATTCGGTCGTTAACATAATGATGGGTGTAAAACGATAAGAGGGGAGTTTTTTGACTTCTTTGACAAAGGTGATCCCGTCCATATTGGGCATATTGACGTCGCTAATCATCAGATGTACTTTTTGCCCGGTCAGCTTTGTTAAGGCATCTTTACCATCACTGGCTTCAATAACGTCATAACCTGCGCCCTTCAAGGCAATACTGACGACTTGACGTACACTGCTGGAGTCATCAACCACTAAAATTGTTTTTGCCATCAACTATCTCCTAGAAAAACGTAATTTCGTGCTCTTTACTTTCCGCTGTTGTGCCATAGTGATTTTGACGCTGCTCATCCGTGGCGTAAGTCTGTTCCATTTTCTTCAGCCAAGTGCTCGTATCAAGTGTGTTACGTTGTTGTGGGTTTTGCTCATATGTCTCTAGATAATGGTGTAGCTCATCAATGTTGCTGCGCACATGCACCATGATTTGACTGACTCGGTCTTGGAATTGCAGCGCCACTAGCACCTCAGAAATTTCATTTCGAATGTCATTGCTTTCGGCCTGCAGTTGGGCTGTGGTATCCGACATTTGACGCGTGACATCGGAGAAACGGTCGAGCACCTGCTGAATGCTCACTTCCGATTTACCGACCGATTGAGCATCGCTTTCAGCTGCCTCGCCAGCGACCTTGACGACATTGTTGATAGCGCCATTAATAATATCGACGGTAGAGGACATTTTTTGCCCGGTTTCACTGGAGAGGCTAGACAAGGTTCGCACTGCATCGGCGACCACGGCAAAACCACGACCGGCTTCACCGGCTCGCGCTGCTTCTATTGCGGCATTCAGTGCCAACAAATTGGTTTGCTGCGCAATTGCCGCCACTTGTGTCGCCATGGTTCTGAGTTCACCGGTGTAATTGGTCAAGCTGGTGATTTGTGTGAGCATTTCGTCGCGACTACGCTGGGTATGTTTTAACGAATTGATAACTTCTGTCAGCTCAGTTTGACTAAGTGCCATCACTGCAAATGCGCCGCTTTTACCATGGGTTGTGGTGGCGCTGGATGTATTTTCGGAAGCAGCTACTGCTTCTTCAAGCTGTGTGTAAATGGCGGAAAAACGCTGACTCAGCGCAATAATGGCTTGTTCCGTTTGATGGCGTGAGCTTTCGATTTGCTTGGTCCAGATGGGCATGGCGTGTAAACATAGTTCGACAAAATTATGCGAAAAAGCATCGTCAGCTTGTTGATCCTGCTGCTGTTGATTGCACGCGTCTTGTAGCTGCTGCAAAAGTGCCTGCTGCTGCTTTCGCCCTTTGCGAAGTAGCACTATTGTGGCAAAACCACCACAAACAATCAGTACCGCAGCCCCGGTCGAAGTCAAAGTGAGCTCCGCCAACAGCAACAAAAGCAAAGCTGAGACTGCACAAAGCGCGATCACCGGCCAATCTTTGGACAAGGTATCTATCGGAGTCAGTGCTGGGTCATGTTTTGGTGTGGGCATTGGAAGATCCTTCTAAATATACGACGAGCAATGTTTGAAACTGCGTTCAACATGAGGGTGCTTGACGACCCATTTGCTCACGACTTATCAAATTACACGACCGTTAGTACCCAAATCGTCTTGATTAATATTTCTACAATGAGTCTGGGTAAGAATACGAAATCCGTCAAGTTGGCTACAAAAATAGTACAGCAGGCATTGTTAATTAAATGTGTATTATTCAATGAAGTGCATGAACATAGAAGGGGGGGACGGCCATGGCATGAGGCACTGTTAGCTGACTGGCAAGACCAGGCTCAATGGATAGATTGGCGGGTAAAATGATAGTTGCGCGACAGCAAGCAGTAATCTGGGGCGGTTCGTGTTTGAGCTGTGAAGCCATTTGATCGAACAATCATCGATCAGGCAAAGTGCGTAACAAAGCGTGTATTTTTGGCCAAGCCATTACAGCAATAATCTGAGCTGTAATGGCGAGTTGCTAAGTTTTTCGAGTCCTGAGCTGAGTATTTCAGTGATCATTCAGCGAGCGTTGGATAGTCGGTATAACCTTCTGCACCTGCTGCATAAAACAGCTCTTTGCGCGGCGGATTCAGCTGCGCATCCACGGCCAACCGTGCCGGTAAGTCTGGGTTGGCAATAAAAGGGATGCCAAAAGCAACGGCGTCTGCTTTGCCCTCAGCCAGCCATTGGTTTGCTTGGTCTTTACTGAATTTTTCATTCGCAATCACCACTCCACCAAATTGCTGTTTCAGCATTGGGGTTAAGCTGCTATCGGCCGCATGTTCGCGGGTCGAAATAAAAGCGATGTTACGTGCACCCAGTTCACGTGCAACATAACCAAAAGTCTCTGTCGGTTGGCTGTCACCCATATCATGCGCGTCCATTCTTGGCGCCAAATGCACGGCCACGCGATCTTTACCCCAAACATCGATACAAGCATCGGTCACTTCCAACAACAAGCGGGCACGGTTTTCCAGGGAGCCACCGTAGCTATCGGTACGTTGATTGGTGCTGTCTTGCAGGAACTGGTCAAGTAAATAACCGTTGGCGCCATGGACATGCACCCCGTCGAAACCGGCCGCTTTGGCATTGAGGGCGCCTTGACGGTAGGCCGCAACCACTTCGGCAATTTCTGCTAGCGTCAGCGCCCTTGGCGTTTCAAAATCTTTTATCGGCCGCAGTAAACTGACATGGCCTGCCGGTCTGACCGCACTCGGGGCAACGGGCTGAGCACCGTCTAAATAATGTGGGTCGGAAATTCGGCCGACGTGCCATAGTTGCAGGAAAATCAGGCCGCCTGCTTGATGCACCGCGTCGGTAATCAACTTCCAGCCGGCTACTTGCTCTGCCGACCAAATACCCGGTGTATCTGGGTAACCAACACCCATCGGCGTGACTGAGGTCGCTTCCGATAAAATTAAACCGGCACTGGCGCGCTGACGATAGTATTGCGCCATCAGCGCGTTCGGAACCCGGCCGGCGCTGGCACGACAACGTGTTAAAGGTGCCATGATGATCCGGTTTTTTGCCGTTAAATCACCAAGTTGAATAGGGTCAAACAAAGTCGTTGTGTTCATTATAGGGTTGCTCGTGGTTGATGTTCGGTGAAAAGTCCGGTTACAGCTGCTGTTGTAAGCGGGTTAAAAAGGCTTGGATCACAACTTCATTTCTGGAGAAAAAATTCCATTGCCCGACTTTTTTGCTGCTGATAAAACCAGCGCGCTGCAAAATCGCCAGATGATTTGAGACTGTTGACTGAGATAAACCGGTTTTTTGGTCGATTTTGCCAGCACAAACTCCAAACGACAGTGGATGCTCCTGATCGGCAAAATACTGTTCCGGCTGTTTCAGCCAATCCAGAATGTCGCGTCGCACCGGGTGCGCTAAAGCTTTAATCATTTCGTCCAGTTCGTGATTGCTCATCATGTTGCTACTCTGGCTGTGGCATATATCTTTATATCGCGATTAATCGAAATATATATCGTTAATTTTCGATATTCAATACTTAATCTTTACGAGCTGCATAAGTTGTTGTTTTTATGATGATAAAAATATGCCACTGTGTCGTTGGCAGCGGCAGCCTGGTTGAATGTACGCAACGGTGTTGCTACACCCAAAAGGTAGCGCATGGCCGATGATGGGGATGAATGTTCGCCATTGATACAAAAGCGGGTAAATAACGTATACCTGTAGCGGGTATTACAGGAGTTTCTGATGAATAAAACTGTGTTATTGGCACTAAGTTGCCTAGTTCTGTCTGCTTGCACCGGTATTCCCGAAGGTGTCACTGTGGTCAAACCCTTTGATTTACCGTCTTATTTGGGTACATGGCACGAAGTGGCGCGACTTGATCATCGTTTTGAGCGGGGTTTAACCCAAGTCACTGCCGACTATAGTCTGAATGCTGATGGCTCGGTCAAAGTGGTGAATCGTGGTTATGCGGAAAAAACAGCCCAGTGGCAAGAGGCGGAAGGGGTGGCGAAGTTTGTTGATTCGCCAGACCAAGGGCGGTTAAAAGTTTCATTTTTTGGGCCATTTTACGGCGCCTACAATATTGTGAAGCTCACTCCGGATTACAGCATGGCATTAGTGGTGGGGCCAGATTTAAGCTACGGCTGGTTGCTGGCACGAAGTCAGACGCCAGATTATCTGCAGTGCCAGCAGTTTTATCAGGCCGCATCGGACATCGGTATTCGTGAACAAGAGTGGATCAAGCTTATCCCCTGTCAAGCGGACTAGAATCTTATCGTTTTTACCGCGAACTGAGGTTCTTTTGCGCCTGATCAACGCCGGTTGTCAGGCTTGACCTATAGTTCAGTCATCCGAGCTGACTGTAGGTGTATCGATGCCAAGGTTAACACCGCCCTCTGAGCCTTTGTCTGCACCACCACGGCAGCAAGTCCGGCCGCTGCTCTTTTGGTTAAAGTTGCTGATGGTGACCGGGATCTGTTTTATTTTACTGGGTCATTATTTGTGGGTCGTTGCTGACTTGCCAGCAAGCATGGGCGTGCCAGGCATTATCATTGTCGCCGGTTGTTGCGCCTTTGGCTTGATCTTGTCGTTGCCCACCAAAATCTATCTCACCTTATTGCTGATGCAACGTGAAGCTGTGGAACCTGCTGCCCATCAGCTGGCTGCGGCTCGAAGCAACAATGCAGGTAGTTCAAATAACGACGCCACTTGATAGGTGGGGGAGATGCCAGCCGGTAACGGTTGGCCGTAGACGTTTAGCCAACAACTGGCAATGCCGGCGTTTTGCGCACCCAACACATCCGAGTGTGGATTGTCGCCAACCATCAGAATACTACTTTTCTCCGGTCGCCCTAATTGTTCAAATGCATGCTGAAAAATTTGCGGATCAGGTTTGGCGACACCAATTTGTTCGGAAATCACCAGCGGATCGAATAAATCAGCCACACCGCAATGTTCCAGCCTAGCTTGTTGCATGGCGGTAAAGCCGTTAGTAATGATGCCAAGCTTGGCTTTGCCTTTAAGAAAATCCAGTAATTCGCGCGCGCCCGGCAACAGCGTGCACAAAGTCGCCATCGCGTGTAAAAACTCATTGTTCAATTGCAGAGCACTGACGCCAAGCGTTGCCGCATAAGGTTCGAACCGTCGTTGCTGTAAATCACTGGCGCTTATTTGGCCATTTTGGTATTGCTGCCATAGTGGCAGATTCAGTTGCTGATAACGCTGAAATTCCGATTGGTCAAACGGCAGCTGATACTGACTAAACATCTTTTGCAAACCACTCAAAGCGTCAAAGTGAAACAAGGTGTCGTCGGCATCAAACAAAATATGGTCATACTTCAGCATGGATTCTCCGATATGGGTCGTGATAGCCAGCGGTGACTGGCCGGTGTGCATTATGCCAGAAAGCTGCGGGCGGATGGACTTGAGATGGGGTTAAAAGTTGTTACAATGGGTTGAGTTTTAAACGGAGGACATCATGAACAAAAGAACAGTCGAACGACCAGCCAATGCGGTGGCGCATGGCCGTGGCACTATCACGCACAATGCGCTTGAAGCATTGGTCACCAGCGTCGTATTTCGCTGCAAGGTTGAAAAACCGAAAAAAGGTAAAGGCTCATACAGCCGCAAACAAAACCATCAGGGGCACTTACAGGGTGCCCCTGATGCATTTTGGGGCATTGGAAAATCTGTTTTGTAATTAGCTCGTCAGCTCATACCTACTGTCATTCCCACCGCTCTTCTATTGCCTGTGTACCAGCAACATCCGCCTTAGCTGTTCATTGTTTAAATTGTTCAGAATTTTATGCTAGTCAATGGCTTAGATATCAGCCGTTTACTTTGCAGTGACCGATTGTATTCATTGTCTGCTGTTGATAGTCTAGTTGGACTGCTGGTATCAGTATTCTGAGGATGGCTGGCTAATAATTGCTCTCATAACAGATGAAAAGGAGTACTAGATGCCATTACCCGATCAAATTAATTACCTCGAACTACCCAGCTTAGATCCAGAGGCGAGTAAACACTTTTTCAGTACCTTGTTTGGCTGGCGGTTTGTCGATTATGGTCCGGATTATCTGGCATTTTCTGATGCGGGTATTGAGGGCGGGTTTTATCGCTCGACACTCGTTGCGACGCCGGCGCAAGGTGGAACCTTGGTGGTATTAAAAAGTGGCGATTTGGCAAAAAGCCTGACGGCAGTGCAGGCGGCTGGCGCCACCATTGTAAAACCTATTTTCGACTTTCCCGGTGGTCAGCGCTTTGAATTTCTCGAACCCGGCGGCAATCAGCTGGCGATTTGGTCGGAATAAGGGCGAGTCGTTGATGGCTATGGCCGCAGGTCTTGGTCCAATACTCTATCGAGTGCGGGCTTTTACCGATAAACCACAAGGGGGTAATCCGGCAGGGGTGATCTGTTTTGAACAATTCCCCTCAGCGGTGCAATTACAGCAACTGGCTTGGCAAAGCGCACAACCGGTGACGGCGATGGTTGCCAAAGCTATTGTTGGTTATCAAATCCGTTGGTTCACGCCCCAGCAGGAAATTAATTTATGTGGTCATGGCACTCTCGCGGCGGCAGCGGTCGTGTTTGCCCGCGAACCAATTTTAACGGTGCTGCAGTTTTTCAGCGAACACGGCGACATGGTTGTTCGTCGCCATCGTGGCGGCATCAGTTTGTGCTTACCGGTATTCACGCTAACGTCGCTGGCGGTGAAGCAATTACCGCAGTCGATCACCCAAGGCAATGCCGTCGCTGCGGCCAGTAGTCGTGATTTAATTCTGGAGTTGGCTTCATTGCAGCAGGTGGTTGATTATCAGCCTGATTTCTCCGCCATTTCACAATTACCCTGGCATGCACTGCTGGTGACTGCGCTGGATACCTCGGCAGCGGAGCCTTGTTATTGGTTTCGTTATTTTGCGCCGTCGATTGGCATCAATGAAGACTCTGCCACCGGCTCAGCCCATTGTTCATTATTACCGTATTGGACCGGCCGCGCAGCGGCTTGGCCTGCAGAAAATTCACATGCACCTTCAGATTACCCGGTAACAGATCATCAGCAGCAACGGCGGTGGCGGGCATGGCAATGTTCAGCAGAAGGGGGTGAATTTCAGTTGCGCTTGCTAGGCGGGCAGGTGGAATTAACTAGTCAGGCAGTCTTGCTCGGTGAGGTTACATTGGCGCTGCCGGTTTAGCTCTTCAGAAAATCTATCTTTTAACATGCCATGATTGGGCTGCCAGTTAAATTACAGAAAACCGGCTGGGGAAAGTGTATGCGTCAACCTCCACCACCGTCAGCCACTTGAATTGTCAGCAAAGCTTTGACAAAAATCGGCCGTTACTTGCTCTAAGCCGCGCAGCACCTTAAACTTTGGCCACTTTTTCCCGCACAGGTGCCCTGACAGTGACTGACGCTGCTTCGTTATTTCGTTTAAACAAATTTATCAGTGACACCGGTTTTTGCTCAAGGCGTGAAGCCGACAAACTGATCGAATCCGGCCAGGTGAAAGTGAATGGTCAGCTGGCGTTGGTGGGAACCAAAGTATCAGCTGAAGATAATGTTGAGGTCGCCGGAAAACCGTTAAAAAATAAACCACGTCGGGTGTATTTGGCTTATCACAAACCGGTTGGCATTACCTGTACCACCGAGCTGCACATCAAAGGCAATATTGTCGATGCGGTGAAATATCCGGAGCGGATCTTCCCAATCGGCCGCTTGGATAAAGAATCTGAAGGACTGATTTTCCTGACCAATGATGGCGATATCGTCAATAAAATTCTGCGGGCCGGCAATGCGCACGACAAAGAATACGTGGTGACTGTCGACAAGCCGATTCATGACGGGTTTATTAAAAAAATGGCCGCCGGTGTGCCAATTCTTGAAACTGTTACTTTGCCATGCCAGGTGACCCAAAAGTCCCGCCACACTTTTACTATTGTGCTGCGTCAGGGTTTAAACCGCCAAATTCGCCGCATGACTGAATACCTTGGTTTTAATGTCACCAAGTTAAAGCGGGTGCGCATTATGAATGTGCGTTTGGCCGGGCTGAATGTGGGCCAGTGGCGCGAACTGACGGCTGAAGAAATGAGCGCGCTGGAAACGATGTTGCTGACCTCGAGTAAAACCGAAGAAGCCTCACACTTAACTGACGCATTTTTTGCCCAGCAAGCGGATGAAGAATAAGTCGGCTGCATCGATCGCCAAATTGGTCTGGCAGGGCGAGCGGCGATTGTTCTTCGGCATCTTGCCAGACCGTGAAAATACCGAACAATTGCTCGCCTTATTACCGCAGATCCCGCCTCCGGCAAAGCCGGTGGCGGCCAACAATTTACATCTGACTTTGCTGTTTTTAGGGCAGAGCACTGCTACGCAAGCGCGCCAATTATGCGAAGCGCTTAGTCAGCTGTCGTTGCCAGCATTTTCGGTAGCGTTGGAGCAATGGCAGGTTTGGCAAGAACCTCGCGTGTTGTGTCTGGCCGGCGAGATAGCCGATCCAGCCTTGTCAGAACTGTATCAACAGTTGCGAACAAGTGCGGCCGCTTGTGACTTTTCGCCACCGCAGCATACGCTGCAACCACATATCACACTGGCCCGGCGCAGCAAAACGTTGCCAGAACTACCGCCACTGCATGTCCAGCTGTTTGCATCAACATTGATTTTGTTTCACAGTCAATCGACGCCGCAGGGGGTTCGCTACCAGCCCTTATGGCGAGTGGCGCTGACTGACGGTTCTGTCGAGCAAAAGATGCGGTAATAGCGGCTACCGCATCATCAGTAATGCTAGTTTGTTACTCCAGCAGATAACTCAAATGCTGGTGAAAACGCACGGTAAAGTCCTGTTTTTCTTTTTGCAGCCCCAGTTGTTGTGCCAGCTGCCGTAAACTTTGCTCAACCTGATTCATAAAACGACCATAGCCAAATTCAGTATTGTCATCCTGACCTGCGACTAATAACAGATGCGCGGTGTCGACGAGCTGTTCGTCCTGCCATTGACTGATGAGCTGGGTTTGTGGTGAGCTCGTATCAAAACTTAACATCGTCAACTCGGGACTTTGCCGTGATTTATCCAGCTGGCGGTTGCGAACCAGCGGCGTTGAACCGTCGGCGATCATCGCCAGCCGTGTCAGGTGTTGCGCTTTGGCGCAGCTGGCAAAGTGCTGCTCAAGATTCTGATAAAGCGTGGCATATCCGGTTGCAGATTCAGGCAATAACCGCTGCTTCAGCTCACGGCACAGCGGTAAACTAACCGCGGCATAACTCATGGTGTGATGATTTTTGGGAATGGTGGTGCCACGAGCCTGATAACGGGTTGGCAGCGAGCGTAGTTTGTAACCAAAACTGCTGTCACAGCCTTTAGCGCGAGCAAACAAGTCGTAGGACAGATGTTGATGATCCCGAATTTTAAATGGGATATCGGACTGCGGCAGTAGTGCTTTAAAATCCAACATCACTTGCTGCACTTTGGCATGAAAACCTGCCGCTTTATTGCGAATTTCATCGCCGGTAGCCAAGCACAATAAACTGATTTTTCGCGCCCGATAATGACTGTTATACCAGCAGTGCTGCGCTTCGTGGTAAGCAGGATTATAGAAAAACAACATTTGATCGGCAGTTTGAAAGCAGAATGCTTCCGTATGAAACCTGACCACCGGCATCTTATCATTGGCGATAAAATGTACGTTCGTTAGTCCGGCGGCGTCCGTGAGTTTAAAAAACTGCTGACTCAGCTGCCGATAGCAGCTGTTCTCGTCGGGGAAACAAGCAAAAAAAGCCTGGCTCAGTTGAAATTCAGCCAACATATACTGGCTGTCTTTGGCGGTGTCCGGGATATACACTTTATGCTGCGAGCTAATGGCCATTACAGTTCCTTGATGAAGGTGGGGGCGCGGGCAATTTTAAGCGGACTAGCAAAGCGATACTTTGTTCCAGCGCAAGCTTTTGGCTGCTGTTGGTGGCTGTTGCGACAACCAAGCGGGTAGCTGCACCCGCAGCCCTTATGCTTAACTTAGTAAAATTCGATTTAAAACATTGTGTTACTTTCGGTAACATTTCCAAAGCGACCGCCGCGGTGCAAAGCATGACCAGACCTGTTAGTCTGGTAAATAACGAATTTAAAGTGGCATCGCCGTACAGATTTTGCTCTGCAGGCCGTTGGATGTCTTGCGCTTCACCTTAACACCGGATTTAACAATGAATAAAAAAGTGACTAAAATCGCCGTCCCCGTACTTATTGTCATTATTGCTATAGCCGCTGCTTTTGCGCTGAGTAAAGCCCGTAAACCGCCAGAAAAAGTATCCGAAGCAAAAGCGGCCATTTTGGTCGAGGTGCAACCGGTTACCCGCCAGAATGTGGTGTATCAGATTGAGTCACAAGGTGCGGTGACGCCTAAAACTGAAACCAGTCTTGTTTCCGAAGTGAATGGTCTGATTGTGAAAGTGGCTGATGATTTTGTCGAAGGTGGTTTTTTTAATGCCGGAGATCTGCTGGTTCAAATCGAGCCTGCCGATTATCAAACCGGGGTAAAAGCTGCTGAAGCGGCATTGGCCAATGCGCAGGCAGCATTAGAAGAAGAAAAAGCCAGGGTGAAGGTTGCGGAAGAAGATTGGCGCTCCTATCAGGCTGGTACTGCGCCACAGCTAGGGCTGCGTCGCCCACAATTGGCCAGCGCACTGGCGAAAGTACGTTCTGCTGAGGCTGATGTAGAGCGCGCAAAACGTGATTTAGCCCGCACGGAAATTCGCGCCCCTTATGCCGGTATTGTAAAAAGTCGCAGCGTCGATTTAGGTCAGTTTGTCGGCCGCGGCACGACCATTGGCACGATTTACGGCACCGACATCGCTGAAGTGCGGTTGCCATTAACTGACAACGATTTAGCCTATTTGAATTTACCAAAACCAAATCAGACTGGCGCCAGGCCAGCGGTCATGCTGGAGGCCGTTGTCGCAGGTCAGACGTTGCATTGGCCGGCAGAACTCGCTCGCACCGAAGGCGTGTTAGATGAGCGAAGCCGGGTTATTTATGCGGTCGCCGAAGTACAAGATCCTTACCAGTTAACCACCGCAACCCGAGCGCCACTGCGTTTTGGTCGGTTTGTACAGGCAAAAATTGTTGGGCGTGAAGCTTTGCAAGTTGTTGTGATACCACGCTATTTATTGCGGCCATCGGATCAGTTGCTGGTGGTTGATGCGGCAAGTAAATTACAGTTCCGCCAAGTCAACATTGACCGGTCTGATGAAAAGCAGGCGTTTATCCAAGACGGTTTTGTTGAGGGTGACCAAATTTTATATTCACCGGTCACCAATCCAATGCCCGGTCTAATCGTGCGCGTCAATGGCGCCGCCAACGTGAGTCCAGCATCCAAAGCAAAAAAAGTGGACGCCGAGAAAGCCAGCAAAGCTGACACTGCTAACCAAGCCGTCGACGAGGTGAAATAACATGAATCGCGATGAAGGTATTATCGGCTGGTTTGCCCGCAACAGTGTCGCCGCCAACTTACTGATGGTGGTGTTACTTTTTGCCGGCCTCGCCTCAGCGTTGACCATCAAAAAACAAGCGTTTCCGGAAATTCAGCTGGAACAGGTGAATATTCGGGTGCCGTATCTGGGCGCCGCACCGCAGGAAGTCGAAACTGGGGTGATTGATAAAATTGAAGAAAGCCTGCGTGGTGTGAATGGTATCAAGCGCATTCGTTCTACTGCGGTGGAAGGTATGGCCACCATTCAGGCAGAAATTACCAGCGGCTACGACATTGCTGAAGTGATGGAAGAGATCAAAACCCAAGTAAATTCGATTTCATCTTTGCCTGAGCAAACTGAAAAGCCAATAGTGTACCGAATTCGTTTTCAAAGTAATGTTATTTGGCTGTCGTTGCATGGCGATTTAGCCGAAGCCAGTTTAAAAGAGCTGGCTAAAGATGTGCGCGATGAGCTAAAAGCCAAACCTGGGATCAGCAAAGTTGATGTGATTGCGACCCGCCCCTACGAAATCGCCATTGAACTGTCGGAAAATAAACTCAAAGAATATGGTCTGACATTTGAACAGGTGGTTACCGCCATTCGGGGAAGTTCGGTTGATTTGCCTGGTGGTTCTATCCGCTCGGAAAGTGGCAATATTTTACTGCGCACCAAAGGTCAGGCTTATAGTTTTGATGATTTTGCCAATATCGTGTTGTTGAAGTTTGCGGATGGCAGCAAATTGTTGGTAGGTGACATTGCGGTGGTGAACGATGGTTTTATCGAGCGCGAGCGTTTGGCGACCTTCGATGGTAAAAACTCGGTGTCAATTCGCGTGGATGCGGTGGGTGAAGATAACACCTTAAAAATTGCCGAAACCGTACGTAATTATGTCGCGCAGAAAAAGACCGAATTGCCGGCCACGGTCACGTTGGATCATTGGGGTGATAGCAGCTATTACCTGCAAGGGCGGCTTGATTTGATGACTGACAATATGCTGATGGGCTCCTTTTTGGTGCTGATCGCATTGACGTTGTTTTTAGAGTTTCGTATCGCTTTTTGGGTCATGGTTGGCATCCCGGTGTGTTTCCTCGGCGCCATTGCCTTGCTGCCCCTGCCGTGGTTTGACGTTTCCATCAATATGATCAGCCTGTTCGGTTTTATTCTGGTGCTCGGTATTGTGGTGGACGATGCCATTATCATTGGCGAAAGTGCTTACAGTGAAATTGAAAAACACGGTAAATCGGCCGAGTCGGTGATTGCTGGTGCGAAAAAAGTAGCGATGCCAGCAACTTTTGGCGTGTTGACGACCATTGCGGCTTTTGTACCGATGCTGATGGTCAGTGGTGCCATGTCGGCTATTTGGGGGTCCATTGCCTGGGTGGTGGTCATTTGTTTGGCGTTATCGATTGTCGAATCGAAATTTATTTTGCCGGCGCATATTGTCAATATGGATACCAAACCTTGGGACCCAAACCGACATGGCGTGTTTTATGCCAGTGGCCGAGCGGTAAGTGATGGTTTAAAAAAAGTCCGCGAAGCGGTATCCGGCTGGCTGAACCGTTATATTCAGCAGCGTTACCGGCCATTTATTGAGCGGTGTATTGAACATCGTTATATCACCATGACTAGTTTTTTGGCGCTATTGATATTGATGGGCGGTTTGATGTCGGGTGGTTTTGTGCGCTGGGTGTTTTTTCCAGATTTACCAAGCGACTTTATTCAGGCCAATGTTCAGATGGAGGAAGGCGCGTCGAATAAAGCCACCGTGCTGGCAATGACGCAAATTGAGCAAGCGCTGACCCGTGCTAACGACAAAATGCGCGAATCTGAAGATGAAGATGTGGTGAAACACCGGTTGATGTTTCTGAACAGCGATACCGCCGGCCAAATTGTGGTGGAACTTGAGAAGAGTGAAGGCCGCGAAATTGATGGTTTTGAAATCGCGCGGCGCTGGCGGGAAGAAGTCCCAGAAATTCCGGGGCTCAAGTCATTTAAAATTAATAGCAGTGCTGGCGGCGGTGGCGGTGGTGCAGATATTTCGTTCCAGCTGCGCGGCAATGATTTAAATCAGCTACAAGCGGCCACCCGCGAGTTGAAAATTGCCTTAGCAAGCTACACCGGTGTCTACGATATCGAAGACAATCTGCTTGGCGGCAATGACGAAATTGTCTTGCAATTAAAACCAGAAGCGAACGTGTTAGGTATTACCCTACAAACGTTAGCGCAACAAGTACGTTACGGTTTTTACGGTGCCGAGGCCCAGCGTGTGCAACGTGATGGCGAAGAGATCAAGGTGATGGTGCGTTATCCTCGGGATGAGCGCTCGTCCATTGGTAATCTAGAAAATATGCGTATTCGGACCAGCAGCGGTGGTGTGGTGCCATTTTCTCAGGTCGCTACTTATACGCTGCAGCCAAGTTATAGCGCCATTAACCGCGTCAATGGCATGCGAGCGGTGTCTATTAGCGCTGCGGCTGATAAAGCCCTAATCGAACCATCAAAGGTGGTGAAAGAAGTGCGCGAAAAGACCTTGGTCGCCCTCAGTGAAAAATATCCAGGTATTACTTCAGAACTTGAAGGCAATACCCAAGATGAGGCGGATGCGATGGTTGATTTGGCCAAAGCTGCTGTGTTTGCTTTATTTTGTATTTACGGATTGATGGCTATCCCACTGAAATCTTACAGTCAGCCGCTGATCATTATGAGTGTGATCCCGTTTGGCTTAGTCGGTGCAGTGCTTGGTCATATGGCTTTGGGGCTAAGCATGAGCATTATGTCGGTGTTTGGTTTGGTGGCGCTGGCCGGTGTTGTGGTCAACGATAGTCTGATCATGGTCGATTTTGTAAATCGAGCTCGTGAAGAGGGTAGTTCGTTAAAACGGGCGGTCGTTGACGCCGGTACACAGCGGTTTCGGGCTATTTTATTAACGTCGTTGACGACCTTTGTTGGTCTGGCGCCCATTGTGTTGGAACGTAGCCTGCAAGCCAAAATCGTGGTGCCGATGGCAGTGTCGCTGGCGTTTGGCATTTTGTTCGCGACCGTTATTACACTGGTGTTGATCCCATCGCTTTATGTCATTTTAGAAGACATCAAAGGGCTATTCCGGCGCAAACAACCGACAATTAAAGAAACAACCGTTGCGGAATAACCCGCAGTGGTGACGACATAAGCAAAACTGGAGTGATAACCTTGGATAAGCAGCTTTTTATGCAGCAGGCGAAAAGCCAGTTTTTGCAAATTTTTCAAAAGAGCAAAGCCAATCAAGTGGTGACCATCGAGAAACACCGCGCTGAGGGGTTTTTATATGCCGGAGAATTGTTAGGGTTGACCGATAAAAACGAACTGCAGCAACTGATGGAGCAAGCGCATTTGGAAGTTTACGGTTATCCGCTGCAAGACCGATCTGCCGGCTACCAGCAGCAGCGCAAAGCGGCATTGTCGCAAGGGCAGTTTCAATATTTTGATGAGCCAGCTATTACACGGCGTTTGTGAAACGTGCCAAAAGCCGAACCGCAGTGGCACAGAGGTTCGGCTTTTTATTTGGTGTCACAGGACGTAAATTTAGTGCAGCTTCAATCGCGGACGGATAATTTTGTTGATCCGACCAATGACCGAAATTACCATCGTACGCCACCAGCCGTGCAACGCCACCTGATGCATCCGATACAACGAAATATACGCCAAACGTGCAATGCGACCTTCAATCATCATCGCACCACCCACTAAATTTCCCATCAGACTGCCCACAGTGCCAAACCGGCTGAGCGAGATCAAGGAGCCGTGATCATGGTAATGATAGGATTGTTGTGGTTTGCCCTGAATCGCCGCGATCAGGTTTTTCGCCACCACGCTGGCCATTTGGTGCGCGGACTGCGCCCGAGGTGGAACCCATTTATTATCAGGCAGCGGGCAACCGGCGCAATCACCAATTACATAAATTTGACTATCGCGGGTCGTTTGGAGAGTTGGCAACACCAGTAATTGATTGATCCGGTTATTTTCAAGGCCGGCCAAATCTTTTAGGAAATCCGGCGCTTTGATGCCGGCCGCCCACACCATCAATTCTGACGATAAATGCTCATCACCCAGTTGCAGGCCATGTTCATCGGCGGCGGTCACTTTGGTGGATACCCTGACATCCACGCCAAGTTTGACCAGTTCTTTATGCGCCGCGGCAGCGATCCGTTCAGGCAGTGCTGGTAAAATGCGTGGGCCGGCTTCAATCACGCTGATTTTTAACCGATCACGCTTCATATCGCTAAAACCGTATAAGTTCAGTTCCGCGGCAGCGTGGTGCAGCTCTGCGGCCAGCTCAACGCCTGTGGCACCGGCTCCGACAATTGCAATATTGAGGTTGTCTTTTGGGTGATCTGGCGAGTTTAATTTTAAATAAGCTTCTAACAAACGCCGATGAAAACGGTTGGCCTGGGTAGGGCTATCTAAAAAAATACAGTTTTCTGGTACTCCAGGCGTACCAAAGTGATTCGAGACACTGCCAATCGCCAGCACCAGATAGTCATAGTTTAAGCGGCGTTCGGATAAAATTTCTTCGCCTTTCTCATCAAATAAAGGAGCCAGAATGACCTGTCGTTGTGTCCGATCAAGCCCGGTCATCGTACCTAATTGGAAGTCAAAACTATGGGCTCTGGCGTGTGCGCGATAGGTCACTTGATCGATGTCGACATCAAGAGTGCCAGTTGCCACTTCGTGCAACAGTGGTTTCCAAATATGGGTGGGATTTCGATCGACTAAGGTAATTTCGGCTTTGGCTTTTCGTCCTAGCTTGTTGCCTAAACGGGTTGCTAGTTCCAGACCACCGGCGCCACCGCCGATAACAATGATTCTTGCGCGTGCCATTTGTAGATACTCTTTTAAATTTTGAAGTCGGTAGTTTTCAAAGTGATACTCAAAATCATTGAAGATTCGGGTAGGCCACGGTGGCACCGCGGCAACTTTACGAGCCTGGAGCGCCAGCCCGGCCCTGAGCATAGCAGTCTATGTGACTGGGGCGAGTGAAGGCGGCCAACAACCCCGAATCTTCAAGGATGACGGGTATAAAAAAAGCCGGCAATAATGCCGGCTTCGAATTAGCTATTTTTTTGTCGTTTCATCGAGTCGAAGAACTCGTCGTTTGTTTTGGTCATTTGCAAACGGTCGATCAAGAATTCCATACAGTCGGTTTCATCCATTGGGTGGAGAATTTTGCGTAAGATCCACATTTTTTGCAGTTCTTCCGCTGACGCCAGTAATTCTTCACGACGAGTACCTGAACGGTTAAAGTCGATGGCAGGGAACACACGACGTTCGGCGATCTTACGAGAAAGGTGCAGTTCCATGTTACCGGTACCTTTAAACTCTTCGTAAATAACCTCGTCCATTTTTGAACCGGTGTCGACCAAGGCTGTGGCGATAATGGTTAAGCTACCACCTTCCTCAACGTTCCGTGCCGCGCCAAAAAAGCGTTTTGGTTTGTGTAACGCGTTAGCATCTACACCACCGGTCAGAACTTTGCCTGAACTTGGAATGACGGTGTTATAAGCACGGGCTAAACGGGTGATCGAATCGAGAAGAATGATGACGTCTTTTTTGTGTTCCACTAAACGCTTGGCTTTTTCAATGACCATTTCAGCGACTTGAACGTGACGGCTAGCAGGTTCGTCAAAGGTAGAAGCGACCACTTCACCTTTTACCATCCGCTGCATCTCGGTCACTTCTTCCGGACGTTCGTCAATCAGTAACACCATCAATACACATTCTGGATAATTGGCAGCAATCGATTGGGCAATGTTTTGTAACAGAATGGTTTTACCGGCTTTGGGCGGTGCAACAATCAAACCACGTTGACCGCGGCCAATTGGTGAGGCTAAATCCAGCACCCGTGCCGTGATGTCTTCTTTACTACCGTTACCACGTTCCATCCGCAGCCGTGAGTTGGCATGCAAAGGCGTTAAGTTTTCAAATAAAATCTTGTTACGGGCTTGCTCTGGGCGACCAAAGTTCACTTCGTTCACTTTGAGCAGCGCAAAATAACGCTCGCCTTCTTTGGGCGGGCGAATAAGGCCTGAAATGCTATCGCCGGTTCGCAGGTTAAAGCGGCGAATTTGGCTTGGGGAGACGTAAATGTCGTCTGGGCCAGCTAAATAAGAACTGTCAGATGAGCGCAGGAAGCCAAATCCGTCGGCCAGAATTTCGACAACGCCGTCGCCGAAAATCTCTTCACCGTTTTTGGCGTGCGATTTTAAAATGGCGAAAATGATATCTTGCTTACGCAGACGAGCCATGTTCTCTAGGCTCATTGTTTCGGCCAGATCAACCAGCTCGTTAATCGGCTTCAGCTTCAGTTCGGTTAAATGCATATTGATGGGTTCTTGTGTATCAAAACAGAAAGATAGCTTTTCGCTGAGCAATTGGTTTTCAGAAATGAATTAGTCAACGAGCAAGCGGGTTATTTGAGAAGTTGCTGAGCTACACCATAGCAGGATAAGTTTTGGTCGTCTAGCGGCAGTCTGAAAAAAGGCGTACAAAAATACGCCTCTAAGTACTCGCAATGTATCGATATAAATCAGATATTGGAATCGAGGAATTCTTTTAACTGAGTTTTTGATAAAGCGCCTACTTTTGTCGCCGCAACTTGACCGTTTTTAAATAGCAATAAAGTTGGGATGCCACGGATACCAAATTTTGGTGGTGTCGCAGGGTTGTGGTCGATATTCACTTTTGCAACTGTGACTTTACCAGCATATTCCTGTGCGACGTCAGCCAGGATAGGTGCGATCATTTTGCATGGACCACACCATTCAGCCCAGAAGTCTACCAACACAGGTGCGTCAGCTTTTAATACGTCAGCCTCAAAGCTGTCATCAGAAACCTGTAAAATATGTTCGCTCATTGTACTCTCCGATAGCGCTGGGCAGGGTTACTGCATAATTCAGCTGTTTTAAGGTGCAAACCATCTTAAACCCTTCATCCTTGCAGTTCCGAGGTTGTTGGCCGTCTTCGTTCACCCAAGTCACATAGTGAACTATGTTCCTTGGGATTCGCTCAGTTGCCGTCTACTCGGACCTGCAATGATTTTGGGTTCTACCCTCTATCTTAGAAGTTCCTAGGTTGTTGGCCGTCTTCGTTCACCCAAGTCACATAGTGAACTATGCTCCTTGGGATTCACTCAGTTGCCGCCTACTCGGACCTGCAATGATTTTGGGTTCTACTAAGCTGTTGTTTGAACCGATGAAAAATCTGGTATCAATTTTATCCTGACTGTTCCTTATTGCAAGCGTAACGGTTATGCTAAGCCGGTATGAATAAAACACACCTCACTCAGCATAAATTCGCCGATTTTGCATTGGCACCTCAGGTTCTTGCCGCACTCGCTGCGCAAGGTTACTCCAATTGTACGCCGATCCAGGCTCAGTGTTTACCACTGGCACTGGCCGGTAAAGACATCGCAGGTCAGGCACAGACGGGCACCGGGAAAACCCTAGCCTTTCTGACTGCTACTTTTCATTACCTGCTGACCCATGAACCCATAGGTTCGGGTCAACCACGTGCCATTATTATGGCTCCTACGCGCGAACTGGCAGTTCAGATCCATACTGATGCCGTCGAACTGGCAAAACATTCTGGTCTGAAGCTTGCTCTGATTTATGGGGGCGAGGGTTACGATTCTCAACGCCAATTGTTGGAAAATGGTGCAGATATTTTAATTGGCACCACCGGTCGCTTAATTGACTACATGAAACAAGGTTTGTATGACCTGAAACAAATTCAGGTCGTGGTGCTCGATGAAGCTGATCGGATGTTCGATTTAGGCTTTATTAAAGATATTCGCTACATGTTTAGCCGGATGCCGCCCGCCACTGAGCGTTTGAGTTTGCTGTTTTCGGCAACCTTATCTTATAAAGTGCAGGAGCTGGCGTTCGAGCAAATGAATCAGCCGGAGCACATCCACATTGCACCGGAACAAATGACCGGCAGCCGTATTAGCGAAGAATTATTTTACCCGTCAAGTGAGCACAAAATTCCATTGCTCCTGAGCTTAATGGAAGAAGAATGGCCGGATAAAGCCATTGTGTTTGCCAATACCAAACATTGGTGTGAAGATATTTTCTCTTGGTTGGAAGCCGACGGTCACCGCGTTGGCATGCTAACTGGCGATGTGATCCAGAAAAAACGCTTAAAAATTCTGGATGATTTCACTACTGGTAAATTGGATATTTTAGTTGCCACCGACGTTGCCGCCCGTGGTCTGCATATTCCCAAAGTGAGTCATGTGTTTAACTTTGACCTACCGGATGACTGTGAAGATTACGTACATCGCATCGGTCGTACCGGTCGCGCTGGTGAAAGTGGTAAAGCCATTAGCTTTGCTTGTGAGCGTTATGCACTGAACCTCACCGCGATTGAAGAATATATCCGTCATGCAATCGCTGTCACTCAGTATGATGCCAAAGCCTTATTGACCGACTTAGTCCAGCCAAAAGCTAGGGTTCGTCGTCGCCCAGGACAAGCGCGTAATGCAGGACGTAACAATCCGAATGGTCCAAGACCACAGCGCGCTAGACCACGTTAAGCCGGGTGTTGTGACACCTGGTCAATCACAGCATGAGGATATTTATGCTGTGATTGACCTTGGCTCCAATAGCTTTCACATGTTGATGGTGAAAGTGGTGGGTGGCAGTGTGCAGGTGATTGGCCGCGTCAAACGCAAAGTGCGTCTAGCTGCCGGGCTGAACGACAGTCTGATTCTCAGTAAAAAAGCGATGAATCGAGGTTGGGAGTGCCTTGCGCTGTTCGCTGAACGGTTGCAGGATATTCCATCGTCGAATATTCGCATTGTGGGGACGGCAACTTTACGCTTAGCTCGCAATGTTAAAACTTTCCTCACTGAAGCTGAAAAAATTCTGGGTCACCAGATCGATATCATTTCGGGTGAAGAAGAAGCCAGGCTAATTTATTTAGGCGTTGCGCATACCTCCAATTGTGATTCCAACCGTTTAGTCATCGATATTGGCGGCGCTTCGACCGAAGTTGTCATCGGTGCTGGTTTTGAACCCTTGCAGTTAGCCAGCCTGAATATGGGGTGCGTGACCTATCTGGACCGTTATTTTGCCGATGGTTTGCTCACCGAAGATAATTTTAATGCGGCAATTGCCGCCGCAGAAGCTGAGGTTGATACTATTGCGCTGCAGTTTATCGCCTCTGGTTGGCAGATTTCTGTGGGTGCTTCCGGCACCGTCCAGGCAATGCAAGAAATTCTGGTGGCGCAAGGGCAGGATGAAGTGATTACCTTGAATCGCTTGGAGAGTATTTTGCAGCTGGCCTTGGTCTGTGGTCAGCTTGAGCAGTTATCACTGGTTGGGCTGGCGCATGAACGCAAGCAGGTGTTTCCATCTGGTCTGGCAATTCTAATTGCATTGTTTCGTAAATTACATATTCCAGGGATGACGTTATCCGGCGGCGCCCTTCGAGAAGGTGTGTTGTACGGTATGTTGCCACAATTACAACACACCGATGTCCGAAACCGAACTATTGCCAGTTTGATGGTGCGCTATTATATCGACGAGCAACATGCCAATCGTGTTGCTGAAATGGCACTACAGCTTGCTAATCAGCTACAAACACAATGGCAACTGAGTAAGTTTGAGGGGCTGAGTATGCTCAGAACCGGTGCACTATTACACGAACTTGGTTTGTTGATCGAATATAAAAATCATCATCATCATGGCGCTTACATCATTAGCCATACCGAATTACCTGGTTTTACTCGAGCCCAACAACAGCTATTAATGGCGCTTGTTTATAACCACCGCGCCGATATCAACCGCGACATTATTGCTCGCCAAACCATGACTTCAGTGTTGTTAGCGGTGCGCTTAACCCGCTTATTACGCTTGTCGGTGGTGTTGTCGATGCGTAGACGCCACGAAGTACTGCCGGAAGTGATTATTAGTGCCCAAGCGGAAAGCTTGACGCTGACACTGCCCAAAGGCTGGTTAGAGCATCATCCGCTTATGCGGGCAGAGTTGGAGCAGGAAGTGGCTTATCAACAACAAGCCGGCTGGTTGTTACAGCTGAAATAACGACAGGGCAAAAGGCCAGGGTATAAAAGCTGGGGTCGTCGGACGCTCTGACCCCGAGAAATTATTGAGTTTTAAATGCAGTCCTTAGCCTTTGAGCCAAATAGCCGCTTTTTTGGCGAAATACGTCAAAATCCCATCTGCACCCGCACGTTTAAACGCCAATAAAGATTCCATCACCACCGCTTCTTCGGCCAGCCAACCATTTTGAATGGCGGCCATATGCATGGCATATTCACCACTGACTTGATAAGCGAACGTTGGCACTCCAAATTCGTCTTTGACCCGACGCACAATATCTAAGTACGGCATGCCAGGTTTCACCATCACCATGTCAGCACCTTCTTCTAAATCCAGTGCAACTTCGCGCATGGCTTCGTTGCTATTGGCCGGGTCCATTTGATAGGATTTTTTATTGCCACCTTTAAGATTCGAAGCAGAGCCAACGGCATCACGAAACGGACCGTAATAAGCCGAAGCGTATTTTGCCGAATACGCCAAAATACGGGTGTTATGGAAACCTTCTGCTTCCAACGCTTCGCGAATGGCGCCAATTCGTCCGTCCATCATATCTGAAGGGGCCACAATATCGGCGCCGGCTGCAGCATGAGACAGCGCTTGCTTCACCAACACATCGGTCGTGATGTCATTCAGAACATAGCCGGACTCATCAATGATGCCGTCCTGACCATGTGTGGTAAATGGATCCAATGCCACGTCGGTAATAATGCCAAGTTCCGGCACGTGCTGTTTTAGCAACCGAACGGCTCTTTGCGCCAGCGCTTCCGGGTTGTAGGCCTCTTCTGCGAGTAAAGATTTCTTTGATACCGGTGTCACTGGAAACAAAGCGATAGCAGGAATACCCAGCGCCACCAACTCTTTAGCTTCTTCGAGTAATAAATCCAGCGTCAGACGTTCGATGCCCGGCATGGAGGTGATGGCTTCGCGGTTGTTTTCACCTTCAATGATAAACATTGGGTAAATTAAATCGTTCACGGTTAACTGATTTTCGGCCATCAAGCGCCGACTGAAATCATGTTGCCGCATCCGTCTTAGGCGGGCTGCCGGGAAGTAGCTAGTTGATGAGTTCATCTTGGATCTCTTCGGGAGTAGGTTGTGTGGCTTCGACCACTGCGGCCATTGATAATTTAACTTGATTACGACCCGCTGTTTTTGCCTGATACAACGCCTGGTCGGCTGCGTGGATAAAATCGGTATTTACCATCTCAGGCCCAGCAATGCTGGCAAAACAACCGGCACTGATTTTGACAGCCAATGGTCCAATTTCAGTGTCAAAAGGCGCGTCAGCAATACTGAGCCGAATTTGTTCCGCCAATGCGAATACACCTTCAGCGTCCGTGTTTGGCAAAATTAACGCAAATTCTTCACCGCCATAACGGCAGACATAGTCGCTGCTTCGTTTTAGTAAATCCTGAATGCGCTGCGCCACACCGCGGATCACCGCGTCGCCGGCTAAATGGCCGTGGTTGTCGTTGATTTGTTTGAAGTGATCGATATCGAGCATCACCAGCGCCAGCGGTCGCTGTTCGCGGCGGCTCCGCTTTAATTCGGCCAGAATTTTTTTATCAAAATAGGCTCGATTTCGAACGCCAGTAAGTGCGTCTAAGGTGTTTTGCTCTTCCAGAATGCGATTTTTATCCGCCAGTTCATTCAGGGCGACCTGGAGTTCAAAAGTTCGGGTTTGAATGCTGTCTTCCAGTCGTTCAGCAGTCTCACGTTGCCACCGTAGCTGGCGGCGATAGACAATAAATGCACATAACGCAGCACCAAAACTGAAGCTCAGCACCGCGCACCACAGAAAATGCAGCGGATAAGCGGTGATTGTTGCCAGCCACAATACCAACCATTCAGTCGCCATCACGGTGTGGGCCTAGCAAACAACGCTTGCGCATTTTGCTGGCTGTGCTGAGCGATATCGGCAAGGCTCCAACCACGTAAGGTTGAGATTTGCTGGGCGATCGCACTCAAGTACGACGGTTCGTTCCGCCGTGATTTTGGTTTGGGTGTCAGGTTACGTGGTAACAAATAAGGTGCATCCGTTTCCAGGATCAAACGATCCATTGGTAAATACTTCAATGCATCTTGCAGCTGCGAACCCCGGCGATCATCACAAAGCCAACCGGTGATCCCGATATACAGGCCCAAATCCAGATACGCCTTGAGCTGAGTCGCGTCACCGGTGAAGCAGTGAGCGATGCCATCGTTAATCTGGTATTGTTTCAATAATGCCAACTGCTCAGAAAATGCATCACGTTCATGCAAGTAAACCGCTTTTTGTAGTTGTTTGGCAAGTAAAAGTTGTGCAGAAAAAACGCTGATTTGTTGTGGCTTAGGAGAAAACATCCGATTAAAATCAAGGCCACACTCGCCAACCGCGACCACATTCGGCAGGCTAAGTAATTCGGATAGTTTTACCAGCCAGTCGTCAGCAACGGCTGCTGCCTGATGTGGATGAACACCTGCGGTGGTGACGATGCCGGAGTGCTGCAACGAGTATTGAATATTCAGTTGTGCTTCGCCAAGGTCGCTGCTGATTAACAGTTGTTGCTGCACACCGGCAGCTTTTGCGCGCTGCAGCACTTGGTCTCTATCGTCGTCAAATTGCTGGCTGAAAAGATTCACTCCGCCATCAAACCAGCAAAGTGGGCTATTCGACACGGCGCACCCGAATTTTTTTGGTGATGCCATCAACGCCCAATAGAAATGAACCAATAGCGCCGCGCTGCACGGTACAACGATCACCTGCTTTGATTCTCAGGTAACCTTGGTCGATTTGCTGCCACTGCTGTCCATTTTCCAGTGTGATCAGGAGTTTTTTTCGCTTATCGAGTATCGCTGATTGAACGAGGGCCACAATATTTTCGATTTCTTCGACCGGATCGGATTTTTTCAAACCAAATTCACGCGTCATATCTGGCACCACGGGAGCTGCGGTTGGCGTTGCAACTGCACCATTCGACAGCACAGGCGCTGGGGTGGTGGTCACTGCACTGTGGGTCGCGACAACCTTTGAAATATCTGCTGTTGTGGTATTGAGTTGACTGACAATTTGGTCAAAACAGCTTAGACGTTGCTCTTCATCGGAAATTTGCTGGCAGCTTTGCAGCTGAGTTTTTAAATCAACACTGCTGGCAAAAGCAGCAGGCATCATCAATAAAAGGGCAGTGCAAATTTTTAAGTGCATAACAGTCCTGTGTTATCGGTGCGGTTGATCCGCTTTATTATCTACTGGTACAGCCGGCACTTGTGTGTCATCAGCGGTTTCGTCATGGTCAGGTTTTGGTTGATAAAAGCGGCCCAGCCAAATTCCCATCTCATATAAAATGCACATCGGCACGGCGAGCAACGTTTGTGATAACACATCTGGCGGCGTCAGAAACATGGCGATGATAAAAGCGCAAACAGCAAAATAAGGGCGTTTTTCAATCAGTTGTTCACGAGTCATCGCCCCAGTCCAAATCAGTAATAAAATGGCGACTGGAATTTCAAAACTTAAGCCAAAGGCAAAAAACAATTTCAGGACAAAATCGAGATAACTACTGATGTCGGTGGCGATAGTGACGCCTTCAGGTGCTACGCTGGTGAAAAAACCAAAAATAATCGGGAATACCAGAAAATACGCAAAAGCAATTCCGGCATAAAATAACAGCGTGCTAGATGCAATCAGCGGCGCGATTAAATGTTTTTCTTTGCTATACAGCGCTGGCGCAACAAAACGCCAAATCTGAAACAGAATGTACGGCACACTGATAAGGCAGGCGACAATAAATGTTAGTTTAAACGGCGCGAAAAACGGCGCTGCGACATCGGTGGCGATCATACTGGCACCGGGCGGCAGCACTTTCATCAGCGGCATGCTTAGCAAGTGATAGATATCGTTAGCAAAATAGGCCAATGAGATAAATACCAGCACCACAGCTGCGATACTTTTCAGCAAGCGGTTACGGAGTTCTATCAAATGGCCCATCAGGCTGTTAGGTGACGCCTGGTTTGTCTTGGTTTTGTTCATCTGGTTTTGCTGTAGATCCGGTTAACGCTTTGGTTTCAACAGCTGGCAAACTGGCAGTTGGTGCTAGTTCGGTAGCTGTTGCAGGCGATTTCGCATAAGGCTGGTTGACGTCTGCAGCCGCTTGTCGTAGCTCAGTCAGAGCACTAATTTCGGCAGCGGTCAGATTCAATAAGCCTTTTTCTTCCGCGTCTTTGAGCTTCTGATGTAGCTCGTGGGCCCGTAATTCATCACCGAGCTCAGCTTTCATTTGCTGACCAAATTGGCGAATACCGTTGATAAATTTACTGGTACTGCGAATTGCACTCGGTAGCCGTTCGGGCCCAAGTACAATCAACGCGACAACACCACATAACACCAATTCCCAGAAGCTCATCAGCTTTTATCTGACCCTGGTGAATTTGAAGTCTTGGCGGCCGTTTCTTTTGTGTCAGCAGCGGCTTGAGCCCCAGTTGCTTGGTTACTGACCGCCGCCGGATCTTTGCGTGTTTCCGCTGTGAAGTTTGCATCTTCTGCGGCGTCCGCCTCGCCATCTTTAATGGAACTGCGAAACCCACGAATGGCCGAGCCTAAATCAGTGCCAATATTGCGTAATCGCTTGGTGCCAAACAACAACACGATGATCACTAAAATGATCAACAATTGCCAAATACTAATACCGCCGAAACCCATAATAAATGTCCTTTGTCGCTGTAGATGAATAGTATACGCCGATGCGCTGTCAGAACACTATGCTCTGCCATTGCCGGCTGCGGCTATTGTAAGAAATAATTATGACAATACCGCCTTCGTAGTAAAAAACAAAGCGCAAACGGCTAATGGCGCTGCCAACAATGGCCAGCCGGTCGCGAGCAGGACTGTCGCACTGAGCAAGGTCGTGCCTGCCAAAATCGCCAGTTTCAACCCCGATCCCTGACGCACTTGCCGCTGCTGTAACATTTGCAATTGTTGCAACAGTTGTTGCTGCTGTTTTGGTTGTTGTTGTAGATAGCTGTGCAATAAAGTGGGCATTTCAGGCAATTTCTCGGCCCAAAATGGTAAGTTTTCCTTAATTTGCATCAACATGGCCCAAGGCCCCATTTGCTGCTTCACCCAATCTTCTAAAAACGGTTTGGCAGTTTTCCATAAATCGAGTTGTGGATAAAGCTGACGGCCAAGCCCTTCAATATATAACAACGTTTTTTGCAACAACACTAGTTGTGGTTGTACCTGCATATTAAATCGACGGGCGGTATTAAACAGGTTCATCAATACCTGACCGAATGAAATTTCGGCCAGAGGTTTTTGAAAAATAGGCTCACAAACGGTACGGATCGCACTTTCAAACTCTTCAATGCTGGTATCAAAAGGCACCCAGCCCGAGTCAACATGCAATTGCGCTACTTTGCGATAGTCGCGGTTAAAAAACGCAACAAAGTTCTCGGCAAGATAACGCTTGTCTTCGCGGTTTAAGGTACCGACGATGCCACAATCGATGCCAATAAATTGCGGATTATGTGGTGTGTTTCGCGATACAAAAATATTACCGGGGTGCATATCGGCATGAAAAAAACTGTCGCGAAAGACCTGGGTGAAAAACACTTCGACGCCACGTTGCGCCAGCAATTCCATATTCGTTCCCTGTGCTGCAAGGGCGGCATTGTCTGAAACCGGGATGCCGTAAATACGCTCCATCACCATCACATTAGCGCGGCTATGGTCGCTATAAACAAATGGTATATATAAAGATTCTGAGTTTTCAAAGTTGCGGCGAAGTTGAATGGCGTTAGCGGCTTCGCGTTGTAAATCCAGTTCGTCCAAAATAGTCTTTTTGTATTCTGCGACCACTTCACGTGGTCGCAGCCGTTTACCGTCGGGCAAAAATTTCGCCGCCATGATCGCCAAATGTGCCATTAGTTCTAAATCGGCCTTAATTTGTCGCTCGATATCCGGGCGGATCACTTTAATGACCACATCGGCGATGCTACCGTCAGGTTGTAATAACCTTGCGGTATGCACTTGGGCAATTGACGCTGAGGCGAGCGGAATAACCGTAAAATCGCAGAATAAGTCGCTGATATCGTTTAGACCTAACGCCTTTTCAATCAGTTTTTGTGCCTGAGCACCATCAAAAGGTTCGACTTTGTCCTGCAGTTTGGCCAGCTCATCGGCCAGTTCCGGTGGAAACAAATCGCGGCGGGTCGACAACATCTGGCCAAATTTAACCCACACCGGGCCAAGGCTTTGCAGAGCTAATCGCAACCTGACACCGACGGTTTTATCCGGATGCTGATTCTGCAGCCAAAACATCGAATGACGTGCTGCTTTAGCCCACCATGGCTGCCATTGCGCGGGGATGAGTTCGTCCAGCCCGTATTGCAACAAGGTTTTCTGGATTTGGTAAAAACGGCTCAGACTCACTTATTTCCCCTTTAACTGCTGAAGTTGCTGTGCCAATTTATCTGTACGGGCATTGAGTTGACTGACATGCTGACTGAACTGTGCGAGTTCGGCTGCAACTGGGCTGAGTTTTAATTCGTCTTGCAGCAGCGCTGCCATGCTGCGATCGGCGACTTGCAGTTTGGCCCGAATGAGTTGTTGTAATTGGCGCCAGATCAGTGCCGCTTTATGCGCCGCAGCATCGCCAATATAACCGGATAGATGTTCGGCCCAGTCGGGGTCAAGGCGGGCAAAAAAGTCATTAAATTTCTGCAGCAGCTGTAAGTCGCCGCTAATATCGAGCGAGTTTTCGCGAATAAGGCGGGTCAGCTGACTGGGATCTCGCAGCTGGCGTAAACTACTCAAATGGGTGGTAACCACACAATCGACCACTTCGCGATGTTGATTGAGCCAGATGCCGTTGGGTTGCGCCGTTAACACCACCCGTAGTTTCAGATCGGTCAGTTCAAACGCCAGTTGCCGCCCTTGCAGTGTTTGTAGTCGTGCTAAAGCCGCCGGATCCAGAGCAATCACTTTATTGAGCACCGGTTCGGCAACCGAACATAACAATGTAGGCAACAACTGAGTCAGCATGATCAACCTGCTTAGAATTTATAACCGCGGTGCAAGGCAACAATACCGCCGGTCAGATTGTGATAACTGGTTTGGGCAAAACCGGCGGTATCCATCATCTGTTGCAAAGTAGCTTGGTCTGGATGCATGCGAATGGACTCTGCCAGATATTGATAGGATTCACGGTCATTGGCGACCATGTGGCCAATGGCGGGCAATAACTTAAACGAGTACAGGTCGTAAACCTTGCTCAACCACGGTTGAGTCGGCTTTGAGAATTCCAATACCAATAACCGACCGCCAGGCTTGAGCACCCGGAACATTGAGCGTAAGGCTGCATCTTTGTCAGTGACATTGCGAAGGCCAAAAGCAATGGTGATAATGTCAAAACTATGGTCGGCGAACGGCAAGGCCTCAGCATTGGCTTGCACATAACTAATGTTATTCACTAAGCCCAAATCTCGTAGTTTATCTTTGCCGACATTGAGCATTGACTCGTTGATATCGGCCAGTACCACTTGTCCGGTAGGGCCGACCCGACGTGAAAACAGTGCGGTTAAATCACCAGTGCCACCCGCTAAATCCAACACCTTTTGGCCCGGGCGCACGCCGCTGCAATCAATGGTGAACCGTTTCCACAAGCGATGAATGCCAAGCGACATCAGGTCGTTCATCACGTCATATTTGGCGGCGACGCTATGAAATACACCGGCGACCATCGAGACTTTCTCGTCGGCGGCGACCGTTTTAAAACCAAAATGGGTGGTGGTAGTGGAGGCTGCGGTTGCTGCGTCCTGATGCTGCTCTGTCATAATAAGGCCTTTGCCAGCGTTAAACTGGCGTTAGTGTAAAAGATCTGGCTGGTGTCGCCAATCAAAAGCCATGCAAAGTGCTTTTTTAGCCGCCGCTGGTGACGACAAAACGCTGCACAACGACAATCTGACCATTTACGATGATGGAAAGCCGGTGCTCACCGGGGTAATGTTTTCGGGTCGTCATATCCTTAAAGCAATAACTACGTTCAAGGGTGAGTGTTGGTTCGCTGATACGACGCTCGAGCCATTGAAAAACTTTATGTCTAGGCTTGCCAGTTTTACTGGCGAAATCAATTGCATATTCCAGCCGCAGTGGCGCAGAGTGGCCGGTCGGCGGCGTGATTGTAAGGGCAAATTGCAATCGCTCACCGATCATTACGCGCTCAGACGCTAATTGTAGTTGGGCCTTTACTGCAATTGGCTGATAACCAAATAACTGCAATGCCTGTGGATGACGTTGTTTTAATAACCCGCGTAAGGCATGTTTCACAATCTGGTTAGTATCTGGATGCTGACCAAACCAGCGCTGGCACAACTGCAGCATTAGCTGTGGCTGATCTTTACTCATGTCATTTAAATGATTCGCTACGCTGCGTCTGACATAGTCCGAAGGGTCTTGTTTTAGTAATTCCAGAATAGGCAGCAATGGCGTGGGATCTTTTTTGTACTGTGCTAATGCCTGACCCCAAGGTAAACGGGGTCGACACCCTTCGCTGGCCAGTCGCCGCAAATGAGGGTTGTCGCTGCGTGCCCAAGCCTCTAGCTGTGATAGCGTCAGTGCTGGATAGCGGGTGATAAAAGGCCGGATCGCAAATTCACTGGTGGAAAATTGGGTGAAGTGGCCCAGCACCGGCAGTGCCACTTCCGGCAGCTCGAGACCAAACTGTTCGACGATATCAGGGAATATAAAACCTTGGATCCCACTAAACTGGGCGCTTAATGGCTTTAATATTTCGCAGGCAGCAGCAAAAGGTAACCCCAGTTGCTGATAAAGAGCATGGGCGACGCGGCGGATCCGCGCTTTGAGTTCAAGGGTAGGGTAGCTATCGTCGATGACTAAAGCTTCAAAACTGACCATGTTAAAAGCGGGATAAAGCTGCTGGCACGCTTGACCTAAACGCCGCACAAATGTGGTGTCGATCAAGTCTTTTAGCAGTGGTGCAGCCATGATGCGTTATTTACACCATAGCTTCGGTTGCAACCTGATTGCGGCCACGTTTTTTCGCGACATTCATCACCGAGGTGGTTCTGGCGAGGAATTGATGCCAGTTTTCCTGCGCTTGATATAGGGTAACACCTAAGGAAATAGTCACTTTGGGGAGTGCTTTTTTGCTCCGTGACGATACAAACCGTAACTTTTCGACTCCACGGCGAACTTGTTCGGCTATTTCACTGGCGGTTCGCAGGTCGACGTCGGGCAACAGAATTAAAAACTCTTCACCACCGGCCCGAACGGGTAATCCACTTTCCTGCACATACGCACTGATTTTTTTCGCCACTTTTGACAAAATTACATCGCCAATATTAAAACCATAGTCTTGGTTAAATTGTCGGAAGTGGTCAAGATCAACGGCGATGGCGGCAATACGCCGCTTGGGGTCTTCGGTTAACCATTGGTCAACCTGTTCTTGCATCGCCAATCGGTTATAAAGACCGGTTAACGCATCAACTTGGCGGCTTTTTTTCAGCGCTTCAAGCTCATTCCGCAGCTGCTGGCTTTGCTCGGTGGATTGTTGTAATTGATCCCGCAGTTTTTGTTGGCTCGTTTTGACATCGTACGTTGCATCAAGTAACCGATGTAACGTCTCGCGCGCTTGATGGGGGTCGTCTGTTTTTAACGCCAGCAAACTGTGATCTAGCACGCCGATGTAGTCACTAATAGCTTCACTGGCCAGTTCAGAACTGCCACTGAGCTTACCGACGATTTGATTGACCTGATTGACGAGTTGCTCGTTTTCTTTACTGGTGCTGACGATAAAGTTGCTGTACAACTCAGCCATCACAAAGTCGTCAAATGGAATATGGGCCGCTAATTTTTGTTCGATGGCATGGCATAACTCGGCATTGACGCCACTGATATAGTCGTAACCTACAGTGAAGTTTACCGGGTGTGCTGCCAAACGATGCCGTTGCAAAAATGCCAGCGATAACGCCGCTTTTTCGCCCGCTTGCTCGATTGAATCCTGATACATCATGCCAAGTAAAACTCCAATGGATACTACATAGACTTAGCGCAAATGAATGCCCTTATGTTACGGAAATGCCAGCTGAACGCAAGGTCTACTACACATCTGAGCGTATACAAGTCTTTAAAATAGCGACAGTACCTGCATCCGCCAAGTGAATTTTGTATATTTTTAGTAATATTCGCAAAATTATCAATCATTTGCGCTGCTTTAGGTTGAACGCCTGCTTAAAATCCGGCCAAAACGCCAAATTGTCAGGTAAGAGGTTTAGTCGTTGCGTAGAGTAATGTATACAATTGAACGATTGCAGAAATTCCAGGGTGGTAAAAATGAAACGAAAATTATGGCTGTTGTTGTATTGTTCGACACTGGTCGCTTGTGCCAGTCACAAAGGGGATCCGAATCAGGATTTTGACGTTTTTGCCAATGGCATCTGGCAACAAGCGGAAAATATCGTGCGTCACGACAGTGACGAGTTACCTGATATGTCTGCCAGTACTTTAGCGGCCGCCAATCAGCAACGGCAGAAACTATTAGCCGAGCTTGCGACCGTTGATGTTCAGGCTTTGTCTGAACAAAATCAGATTAATCATCATATTTTAGTCTATCGCCTGCAAAATCAGGTTGATGAATACAACTATGGTGACCCTTATATGCCGCTGACGGCAGAATCAGGTTTTCATAGTGATTTGACGTTTATGCTGTCGGGCAGTCAAATCAAAACGGTCGCTGATGCACAGAAATATCTGAAAAAAATCAGTTCCATACCGCGTTATATGGCACAACAAACTGAATGGATGCGCCAAGGGATCCTCAAAGGTTATACCCAGCCCAAAGCGGTGTTTACTGGGTACGAACAGGGCATTTTGTCATTTATTCAACAAGACGTTGATCAAAGTGTGTTTTTCCGGCCGTTGGCAAAACCAGTAGCATCGATCCCGACTGAACAGTGGCAAACGTTGCAGCAGCAAGCCAGAACCATTATTTCAACGCAAATTCAGCCGGCCTATCAGCAGTATTACGATTTTTTCGTCAGTGAGTACTTGCCGGCCGCTCGGGACAACATTACTGCGAGTTCTTTGCCAGACGGCGCCGCTTTTTATCAAAACCGGTTAGAGCATTACACCACGCTAAAAATGACACCTTCTGCTGTGCATCAGATTGGCGTAAACGAAGTGGCAAGGATCCGCGCGGAAATGACGCAAGTCATTGCTCAAACCGGTTTTAAAGGGAGTTTTGCCGAATTTATCCAGTTCTTACGGACGGACAAACAGTTTTATGTGACGACGCCCGATCAATTGCTCAAAGAAGCCTCATTTTTGGCCAAGAAAATTGACGCGCAGTTACCAAAATTATTTCATACCTTGCCGCGGACACCTTATGGGGTCGTTGCGGTTCCGGCTGAAATCGCGCCGAAATATACCACCGGTCGTTACTCTGGTGGTCGTGAGCCGGGCGCTGCTGGTTTTTATTGGGTGAATACTTATGCGCTAGACCGGCGGCCCTTGTACGAGCTCGAAGCGCTGACGTTGCATGAAGCGGTACCGGGGCATCACTTGCAAGTGGCGCTGGCAAATGAGCAAGCAAATTTGCCAGCCTACCGTCGTAGTTTCTACACTTCAGCTTTTGGTGAGGGGTGGGGTTTATACTCTGAATATCTTGGGCTGGAAGTCGGGTTTTACCAAGATCCATACAGTAACTTTGGGCGGTTAACTTATGAAATGTGGCGGGCGTGTCGGTTAGTGGTCGATACCGGTATGCACACCATGGGGTGGTCGCGTCAGCAAGCGATTGATTTCCTAGCCAGCAATACTGCGTTATCGATGCATAATGTGACGACGGAAGTGGATCGTTATATCAGTTGGCCTGCACAGGCGTTATCTTACAAATTGGGTGAACTGACAATTAAGCGTCTAAGAGCAGATGCAGAAAAGGCGCTTGGCAGTAAATTTGATGTTCGTCAGTTTCATGATGTGGTGTTACAAAATGGCAGTTTACCGTTGCCGGTGTTGGAGCAACAAATCGCCAAGTATATTCGTCAGCAACAGCAAAAATAATCAATAACGCCGGGTGATCGTGCACTCGGCGTTACTTAAATGTTTAATTTCAATGATATAATCGCCTCCCGCACAAACAGCTTGGCTGCGTAGACACATCTTCAGATAACATGAATGACCCTCAGTAAAAGGGGGCCAAATGAGGCGATATGGGTTCGGTCTTTGTAATTGTAGGATTTTTTCTGATAGTTGTGGTGTTGGTTGTTAAGATTGATGGGGTAACTAAAGCGCATAAACGATTGTTGAGTCAGTTTAAATTACGAGACCAAGAATCGTCGCATGTCCAGCAACTGACTTATGAACTCGCGGAAGAGTGTTGCCAGATATTAATACTTCAGCTGAGCCGTGAATGCGCGTTTAGCCGGCTTAGCCCGAATGATCTGACGCATATAGAACAACTGTGCAAGGCTATTCCAACGATTTGTCGCGAACTTGTGCTGCGACCACAGCCAATTGCTCAGGCATTACAACGGTATTGTAAAAAGCACTATGGCGATGGTTATGCCGAGCTCGAAGTGTTTATTCAGCGGCATGGCCGGCTCATCTCAAGTTGGCAAAAAAATAGTTTTGCGGGTTATTTGCAACTATGCCAAGCGGCGGTTGCGCTGGCAACTGACTCGGTTGTCAAGGAAGTGCCAAGAGCAGTAAAACCGCTACCAGAAATGGCCTAATTCGGTATGCAAGATGAATTAATGGCGGATGATGACCTTCGGTTCGGTGTCAATTTGCCCGTCTTGGTCAACCGCCGCAAAACGGTCGCCCACCTTTAACACGGCCATACTGAAGCTTGGGCTGCGCCGAACAAACGCCAATTCATAACCAAAACGTTGTAATTCAGCGACCGAAAATTTTTGCGCCATATTCAGTTCATTCCAAAAATAATTCAAATCTTTGGGTTGATCCCGACGTTCTTGTGATAATGCTGCCGTCATTTGTTTTACTCCGTAAACCAGCTTGTTTCAGTCATGAACCATTTGCCGATTTTCTATACTCTATGTCTTGCTTAAAAAAAGCACAAGATCGAATTGTTGTTTTGTTACCGGCATGACCGACAATCGGTTGCCTTTTTTTAGGAGTAATAGCTCCTCAAGTCCCGGACATTCACGTAGCTCAGCTAAAGTGAGTATTTTGGTAAACTTCTCAACAAACCTTACTGTTACTGCATACCACGCAAATTTGTCTGCAGTGGCCTTTGGATCAAAATATGGGCTATGCGGTTGAAACTGACTAGGATCAGTGAAGGCAGCTGCCGTGATTTGAGCAATCCCCACCACACCAATGTTCGCGCAGCTAGAGTGATGAATTAAGACAAAATCATCAACAGCGACTTGATCGCGTAGAAAATTCCTAGCTTGATAATTACGAACACCTTCCCAGATCACGCCATCAGCATCAGCGGCGCTTATATCGTCGATACTGCATTCGGCGGGTTCCGTTTTAAATACCCAGTGCATGTACCTGCTCCGCTGTTGAGACACCCAGATTATGCCGCTTTTTGGATAGCGCCCGCCAGCGTTTCGACCGGTTTAGCATACATTCTACCGAATTTTGTGATGTTCAGCCTGGTATTTTGCGGCTTGAAGTTGGTATTGCAACCGATGATACAACAATGAGCGTGCTCAGCATCAGCTGGGTGGCAGGTCAAAATAGCAGGTTGGTATTTTGCAGTTTGCTAGATGCTGTTGCACAATAACGAACTTCTTTGACGTTGCAGGGCCTTCATATGAGTCAGGTTTTATCCGATCTATTGTCACTATTAAAGCTAGAAACCATCGAGTATGGATTGTATCGCGGGCAGAGTCAGGACTTGGGGTTTAAGGCTGTTTTTGGCGGTCAAGTAATGGGGCAGGCGCTTTCTGCGGCGAAAGAAACTATCCCAGAAGATCGTAAAGTTCATTCGTTCCATTCGTACTTTTTGCGGCCCGGGGATGCCTCGAGGCCAATCGTGTATGAAGTAGAAAACATTCGTGATGGCAAAAGTTTTAGTACACGTCGCGTGAGCGCTATTCAGTTTGGTAAACCGATTTTTTATCTGACGGCATCGTTTCAAGCGGATGAAGTAGGTTTTGAACATCAGGATATGATGCCAAAAGTGCCGGCACCTGAAGATTTGATTTCTGATTTGGAATTCTATCGGGAACATGCTGAGTTTATCCCGGAATCACTGCGCAGTAAGTTTATTTGTGAAAAGCCGATCGAAATGCGGCCAGTCGACTTTCACAATCCATTTAAACCGCAGATCAGCAGTGCCAAACGGTATGTCTGGTTTAAAGCCAATGGCGCAATGCCTGACGACTTGCGGGTGCATAAGTATATGCTGGCATATGCGTCTGATTTTAACTTCCTGCCGACAGCGTTACAACCACATGGCAAGTCGTTTATGGCGCCAACGATGCAAGTTGCCACCATTGACCATGCAATGTGGTTTCACCAGGATTTTCGCTTTGATGACTGGTTGTTATACGCCGTAGACAGCCCCAGTGCTTCAGGAGCGCGCGGCTTGGTGCGGGGGCAATTTTTTAACCGAGCGGGTTTGTTGGTTGCCTCGACGATGCAAGAAGGTGTGATCCGCAGCTATGAGAATGCTCGACCCGTCTAAAAATTTTTGTTGCCCGAAGCGCGGCATCACATCTATTCACTGTGGCGCATCATCTGCGCCACATTTGTTAGCTTCCAATGTTAGCTGTCAGCAGTGATTTGTTGGATCGTTTGCAAAACTTCCGGCAGCACCAAGCTACTGACCGTGGCCAGCAGCGGGGCGAAATTACTCGCAGCTTGTAGCTCGCCATTGGCCGCTTCTCCGATGTAGCCGGCGTCTTTGAGCGCGTTAACCAGCGTGGCGAACAACTGTTTGTCATGATACTCCGGGGCATCAATCCCATGCATCGTCATTAGACGCTGGGCTAAATGCTGGCTACCCAACTCTAATTGACTACTTTCTATCTGCTGCTGTTGCTGCAGTAAATTCAGCACAATGGCATAACGTTGCAGGATGTCGTTACTGTTATGTGCCAATAGTTTCAGCCGGCTTAGGTTGTCAGGCCGATCAGCGCATTGATAATGTGTTTGTGTCAGAACTAGTAATTTTTGCTGTAGTAGAAAGGCTAGAATTTGTTCAACATACTGTTTGAGATTGGTCGGTGCTAAAAAGAGTTCGTGTGCCAATAGCGGCATTAATTGCTGGCAAATATTGAGCAATTGTACTGATGTCAACGAGCGTTGTTGCAGCAATGCCGTGGATAACAACGCCGGAATAATGAACACATGACTGATATTATTTCGGTAATAGCTCATGATCACGGCGTTTTCGGCATTGAGCCGCACCAGATCGCCAAAACCATCTTGGGTTAGCTGTACTTTATGTATCGCCAGTGCATGTTGTAGCAACGTGGCACCATCACCTTCAGGAACGGTGATCCCCGCATGATAAGGTGCCGCTTGTTGCAGCTGCAAATACAGGTCTAACTGCCGGACTAAGGCAGCGCGAGTCAAAACATGTTGTTCGGTCGCCAACAAGCAGTTGGCAATCAAATTGATCGCATTGAGCGCCGCACTTTGATTCACGCGGGTCATGACTTCATTGGCCAGTGTGCTGACCAATGGATTGAGCCATGCAGGTTTTTGCGGTTCAATCGGATTTATCGACAAACGCCATTCTGGCGCATGTTGCTGCAGATAGCCATTTAACGAGATGGGTTCACCAAAATTAACGTAACCATAACCATAATCACGCAGTTGGCGGGCAGCTTTGAGGATGCCAAGGGCGGACTCTTTCGTTTTGGCAGAACCTTTTAATTCGCGTAAATAAGTGTTCACTTCCATCACATGTTCGTAGCCGAGATACACCGGAACTAACGTAACTGGACGATCGATACCGCGTAAAAGTGCTTGAACGGTCATCGCCAGCATGCCGGTTTTGGGCTGTAACAAGCGTCCTGTGCGGCTACGACCGCCTTCACTGTAATACTTTACCGAATAACCTTTGCGAAATAATTGCGATAAGTATTCACGAAACACTGCTGAATAAAGTTTGTGCCCGCTAAAGCTGCGCCGGATAAAAAACGCGCCACCACGACGGAAAAACTTACCGATAGGCCAGAAGTTGAGATTAATACCAGCGGCAATATGTGGTGCGGCGAGCCCTTGCTGGTATATGACATAACTTAGCAGTAAATAATCCATATGACTGCGATGGCAAGGTAGATACACAACTTCATGTCCGCGCTGTGCAAGATCTCGAATTAGATCGGCATTGTTGATTTTGATACCCGTGTATAACTTCTTCCATAACCAGCTGAGCAGTCGATCACCAACCCGTAACGTTGATTCGCGATAATCAGCGGCAATTTCTTCAAGTAACTGTAAGGCATCACCTCTTGCTTGTGCCTGGCTGATATTTTTGTCGCGCGCTTCGTCGGCAATGGCTTTTTTTAGTGCCTGAGATCCTAACAAAGCGTTAAATAATGCCGCGCGATCTGGCTGGCGTGGCCCCGTTGCCGCTAGCTGTTGACGGTAGAAATGAAAGCGGGCGACCCGCAACAATTTATGGGCAGTTTCTTCAGTGGCGCCGTATTGATCTGCCATCTGACGTAGTGATACTGCCCGAGAAAATTGCACCAGTGTGTGCCGGCCAGAAATTAACACGATAAATAATTTATGCAGCCAGCTAGGCGTGGTTTTTTCGCCGAGCATGGCTTTAACGCTCGCTTCTTTGCCTGGCGCACGACCCCAATTAATCGCGACCGGCACCAATTGTGCAACTTGCTCCGGGTTTTGCAGCAGCGTCTGTAATAGTCTTTGTCCTTGTTGCAGTGCCAGCGTTGGCCGATTTTTTCCCCAAAGTGCAGCAGAGCGCTCGAGAAATAAAGTTCGGGGTAAACTGATATTGCCAATCGTCACATAGCTGGTAGGGTCAGGCAAACCGAGTTCGAGGCAAGCCCGTCGCAGCGTCGCTAAATCACTGGCTGAGGCAACACGGGTAATATAGAACAGCGGCTTGTCAGTCTGTAACTCTAAGTTGCTGACGGCCTGTGCTGGAATAATTTTATACTTAACGAATGGCCATAACAGCCATTGCAACATGCTGGCGAACCACTTTAATCGCGAAAACATACGTTACCTGCGCTCAAAAACAGCCGGCTAGAATATCATGGATTAAAATCATCGCCAATTTTGGCAGATATTCCGTCTTTTTCTGGCCGATCAGACTTGGCACATGCGAATTCACTGTATATACTCCCAGTATTCACTGTATAGGCATTCAGCATCATGCGTCCACTTACTCCACGACAAGCCGAAATATTACAACTTCTAAAAGATTATCAGGCCCACTCCGGGATGCCGCCGACACGCGCCGAAATAGCGACGCAGCTAGGATTTAAGTCGGCGAATGCGGCCGAAGAGCATTTAAAAGCACTGGCTAAAAAAGGCTTTATCGAGATGATGCCCGGGACTTCAAGGGGGATTCGGCTGATTGAAGAGCAACAAGTGGCGAATGAGCCTGAATATCTGGGGTTGCCTTTAATTGGCCGAGTCGCTGCAGGCCAGCCCATTTTAGCCACCGAGCATATCGATCAGTATTACCAACTTGATGCCAACTTGTTCCATCCGACGGCAGATTTTCTGTTGAAAGTCTCAGGCATGAGTATGAAAGACATCGGCATCATGGATGGCGATTTGCTGGCGGTACATAAAACGACGGAAGCACGGCAGGGTGAAGTGGTCGTTGCTAGGGTCGAAGATGAGGTCACAGTAAAACGTTTCAGACGTGATGGTCAATTTGTGTACTTACACCCTGAAAACAGCGACTTTAATGTGATAAAAGTCGATTTAACACAACAGTTTTTTGCAATTGAAGGTTTGGCTGTTGGCGTGATACGCAATCAAACTTGGTAAGTTTTTTTTACTAAAACTTAAGTAAACTCAACACTTTTTTGAACATTGCACTGGTCAGACCTTTTGGTTTCGCCGGTGCTTTTTGCTTTAAGGGGTTTACATTGGTCTGTTTCTGGTCAATTCTTAGCCTGCACCTGATAAAAAAACACACAACGATAAATGTGCTTCTACAGGTGTTGTAACGAATAAATAATAAAAAACAATAAGTTGCAGAACAAGATGCGCAATTCGGGTGGTAGTGTCTGGTTCTGGCAATTTGTATTATGCAAAATGACAGAGGAGACGTTACGTGGCGAAAACGAGTCGTTATCGCTGCACGCTGCTATCTTTGCTATTTGTCGAAACGGCTTCCGCCGCAGAGTTGCCCCTCAACATGACCAAAGGGGTAACGGATATCAGTCATCAGGTTTACGACCTGCATATGACGATATTCTACATCTGCTGTGCGATTGGCTTGGTGGTTTTTGGTGCCATGTTTTGGGCCATTCTTCATCATCGCAAGGCAAAAGGAGTGCAGCCTGCACAATTTCATGAAAGCACCAAAGTAGAAATACTCTGGACTGCAATTCCAGTGGTTATTCTGGTCATCATGGCCATACCCGCAACTAAAACTCTAATCGCGATGGAAGATACTTCCGATGCTGACGTGACCGTATTGGTGACGGGATCGCAGTGGAAATGGCATTACAAATATCTCGACTACCCAGTCGAATACTATTCGTTGCTCGCCACGCCGCAAAAACAAATCCAGAATAAAATCGCCAAAGGTGAAAATTACCTATTGGAAGTTGATAAACCCCTCGTTATTCCCACGGGCAAAAAAGTTCGTTTTTTAATGACCTCAGATGACGTTATTCATTCATGGTGGGTGCCGGCGTTTGCTGTCAAAAAAGACGCCAACCCTGGGTTCATTAACGAATCGTGGGCAAAAGTAAATGTGCCAGGGATTTACCGTGGCCAATGTGCCGAACTTTGCGGAAAAGATCATGGTTTTATGCCAGTGGTTGTTATCGCCAAAGAGCCTGCGGAATTTAATCAATGGATCCAACAGCAGGCGGATATTCAGGCAAAAGCCAAGGCAGCTGAGCAAGAATTGTTGTCGATGAATATGACAATGGCTGAAGCGATGGCGTTGGGTGAGAAAACTTATCTTGGTTATTGCGCTGCTTGTCATCAAGCGGGAGGCCAAGGTTTACCAGGTGCTTTCCCCGCACTCAAGGGCAGCAAAATGGCGACTACTGGCACTGAGCTGGCTAGCCATATCAATATTGTACTGAATGGTAAAACAGGCACCGCAATGCAAGCATTTGGCAAACAACTGACGTTGCAGGAAATTGCCGCGGTTGTGACCTACGAGCGTAACGCTTGGGACAACAATACCGGCGATTTAGTGCAGGCCGCTGCGATCCATGCAGCCAAAACCGGCAACAAGGAGTAGCAGATGAGCACAGTCACAACCGATCCAAATGCTCATGTCGATGATCATCATGATGACCATCATCATCAGCCGCCACCAGGGTTAAAACGCTGGTTGTATACCACCAACCATAAAGATATCGGCACTTTGTATTTGTTATTTGCCCTGACGATGTTTTTCATTGGCGGCGCCATGGCAATGGTGATCCGGGCCGAGTTATTTCAGCCTGGATTGCAGCTGGTGGAAACCAATTTCTTTAATCAAATGACCACAGTGCACGGCCTGATCATGGTGTTTGGCGCAGTGATGCCCGCCTTTACCGGCTTGGCAAATTGGCTCATTCCAATGATGATTGGTGCGCCGGACATGGCGTTGCCGAGAATGAATAACTGGAGTTTTTGGATCCTGCCGTTCGCTTTTTCAATCTTATTAGCATCCTTGTTTATGGAAGGTGGCGGTCCAAATTTTGGCTGGACGTTCTACGCACCACTCTCCACCAAATACAGTGGAGATAGTACTGCTCTGTTTGTATTTTCGGTGCATATCATGGGTATTTCGTCGATTATGGGCGCAATCAATGTGATTGTGACCATCTTTAACTTACGTGCCCCTGGCATGACCTGGATGAAAATGCCGTTATTTGTCTGGACCTGGTTAATTACCGCTTTTTTGTTGATTGCTGTAATGCCAGTTCTTGCAGGCACTGTGACCATGGTTCTGACTGATAAGTACTTTGGCACCAGCTTCTTCGATGCTGCAGGTGGTGGCGACCCAGTCTTGTTCCAGCATATTTTCTGGTTTTTTGGGCATCCTGAAGTGTACATCATGATATTGCCTGCTTTTGGTATTGTCTCGAGCATAGTGCCAACATTTGCGCGTAAACCTTTGTTTGGTTATGCCTCGATGGTATACGCCACTTCCAGCATTGCCTTGTTGTCATTTTTGGTCTGGGCACATCACATGTTTACGACGGGCATGCCGGTGTTTGCGGAACTGTTTTTTATGTATTGCACCATGCTGATTGCAGTGCCGACAGGCGTCAAAGTATTTAACTGGGTCGCGACGATGTGGCGGGGGGCGATGACGTTTGAAGTGCCGATGATGTTTGCGTTGGCTTTTATTGTGCTGTTTACCATCGGTGGTTTGTCCGGATTGATGCTGGCCATTACCCCTGCTGACTTTCAATATCACGATACCTACTTTGTCGTAGCTCATTTCCACTATGTGTTGGTAACCGGCGCGGTGTTTTCGATTATCGCTGCTGCTTACTATTGGTTGCCAAAATGGACGGGTCATATGTACGACGAAACGCTGGGCCAATGGCATTTCTGGTGTTCGCTGATTTCAGTCAACCTGCTGTTTTTCCCGATGCATTTTGTCGGATTGGCGGGCATGCCGCGGCGGATCCCAGATTACGCGCTACAGTTTGCCGATTTTAACGCGCTGATCAGTATTGGCGGTTTTGCTTTTGGTTTATCGCAACTACTGTTTGTCTGGGTATTGGTAAAATGTATCCGAGGTGGTGAAAAAGCGACCAATCAAGTGTGGGAAGGAGCCGAGGGGCTGGAATGGGAAATATCTTCCCCGCCGCCTTATCACAGCTTTACCACGCCACCGTATGTGAAATAGCCAAGGAGAATGCAGATGGCCGATTCGCAGCAATACCAGAACGCACCGGATCACAAACCGCTGATTAAACGTCTGTTAGTGATCACGGTCGTGATGTTTGGTTTTGGCTTTGCGTTGGTGCCACTGTATGACGTGTTTTGTGATCTGACCGGCATTAACGGTAAGACCAGCACCATGGCGGCCACTTCTGAGAAAGCAGTGGTAGATCAGAAACGTGAAATTACCATTGAATTTCTGGCGCGGCCCAATGCCGACATGCCGTGGTTGTTTAAGCCACAAACCCAGAAAATTAAAGTGCACCCCGGCGAAATAAAACTGGTGTATTACGAAGCTGAAAATATCACTGCTGCGACCATGACCGGTCAGGCAGTGCCTTCAGTCGCGCCTGGTCAGGCGGCTTTATATCTGAATAAGATGGAATGCTTTTGTTTTAATCAACAAGTCCTGACCGCCGGTCAGAAGTTATTAATGCCATTACAATTTTATGTGGATCCTGCTCTGCCCGAGCAGTTCAGCACTATTACTTTGTCATACACTTTGTACGACATGACCAAGCATAGTCAGTCTGAAACAGTGGCAGCTCTGATCCCAACAGGGGGCAATCATGAGTAACGCTTACGAGAAATATTATGTACCCGAACAAAGCCCGTGGCCTTTTGTCGGCGCGGTTGCTTTGTTTTTAATCGCCTTTGGCGCTGGGCATCTGGTAAATGAGGTCACCCGTGGCAAAGAAGGTTATGGCAGTTATCTGCTGATCGCAGGCGTCGCGATCTTAATCTTTATGTTGGTGGGCTGGTTTAGGAATGTGATTGACGAATCGATGTCGGGACTTTATAGCAAACAAATGGACCGTTCATTCCGTCAGGGCATGAGCTGGTTTATTTTTTCTGAGGTGATGTTCTTTTTTGCATTTTTTGGTGCGTTGTTTTATGCCCGCCTCATTGCCATGCCTTGGCTTGATGGGGCTAGCAACAACGCGATGACCGCGGCGATTTTGTGGCCAGAATTTAGTGCACACTGGCCAATGATTAGAACACCGGGTGGCACGGAAACAAACGCGATGCCATGGCAGGGGTTGCCGCTGTACAACACCATTATCCTGCTGACATCGTCCGTCACTTTGCAGTTTGCACATAGCGCGATGGAACAAAATAAACGTGGACAGTTAAAGTTGATGCTGTTGCTGACTGTACTGCTGGGCGCCGCTTTCTTAGTCTTGCAAGGGTATGAGTATATTCACGCTTATCAAGATCTCGGACTAAAACTTGATTCTGGCATTTACGGCAATACCTTTTTTCTGCTGACCGGTTTTCATGGCATGCATGTGACACTCGGCGCAATTTTTCTGTTGATCATGTTGCTGCGGATTGTCCTGAAAAATCATTTTACTGCGCACAAACATTTTGCCTTTCAGGCCGCGGCTTGGTATTGGCACTTTGTCGATGTGGTTTGGCTATGTCTGTTTGTGTTTGTCTACGTGTTGTAATTTGACATGAGGCTCCAGATGGGTCGCCACTGTGGTACACCCGAGCGGAGCCTTTTGTTGAGATCGATTGTCAGTATGGCCGTTCGTGAGGGCTAATCCAACCGAATGACAATGCCAGCACAATAAAGATCACGACGATGACTGAAATCAATACTCGGCGACCCAGAAATTTCGACATGCTGACTTTTTCTGGATCGTTTTTCAGCATCAGCCATAAGGCGCGAAAGAGATTAAAAATAATAAAGAGTAGTAGCGCAATGAGCAGTAATTTGATCAGCATAAAACCTCAGTTTGAAGGAGACGCAGATGCAGATCCGGTTGTTTAACCAGAACTTTATCTTGCGCTGGTGGTTGGTAGTGATCACTTTGGCTGCTTTTGCTCTGTTAATCAAGCTGTCGCTTTGGCAGTGGGCGCGGGGCGAAGAAAAGCAGCAACACCTCACACAAATTCAACACTGGCAGCTGCAAGGTGCGCCTGCATTTTCCGAGTTGTCCGGTTATGCCGAAGCCGATGTCGACGGCGCGCCGTTAAGCGGAACTGCCCAATGGCTCTCGCCGGTTATCTGGCTGGTGGACAACCAAATTTGGCAGGGAAAAGCTGGTTATGATGTGCTAATTCCCGTGCGGGTTGCAGCAAGTCAGGTAGGGCGGTCTGCACCTTTAGGCCCAGTTCTGTTGGTCAATTTAGGCTGGATTGCGGCGCCAGATAGCCGGGCGCAATTACCACAAATCGCCGTTCCGTCGCAGATTCAATTACAGGGTGTACTTCGCACCAAGTTAGGCGCTTTTCGACTTGGCGACAATCTGGAAGATAAAGGCTCTTGGCCGATGCGAGTGCAAACTATTGATGTGCCGTCATTAGCAACCACAATTACAGAGCCGCTTTTCAACGGTGTGTTTTATCAACAACAAAGCCCATTTCTATACCATTATCAGCCGGTGGTGTTACCTCCAGAAAAACATCGCGCTTATGCCTTGCAATGGCTGTTATTGGCCGTCGCAGCGGTGATGGTCGCAATGGCCGCCAGTTATCAGAAGGAAACATAAATGCCAAAAAAGAAGTTTCTTTGGTTGTTCGCTGCTTGTTGTCTGGTGCCGTTGGCTATCGCACAGCTTGTTTTATCCACCGGCTGGTTTTCCGCCGGCGTGAATAGCAAAGGTCAGTGGCTGAGTGAAGATGTGCAGTTGTTACCCGCGATTGCGCCGAACCAGCCGCACTGGCGGTTAGTTTATTTAGCTCCGGCAGATTGTCAGCTTGAATGTCAGCAGACATTGAACCTCATGTCACAGATCCACAGTGCTTTAGGGCGCAAACAGGATCATTTGACTTTGGTGGTCCTGGGTGAGGTGGCGCCAAAAGAGCTGGCATCAAAATTCCAATTTCAGCAGGGCAGTTCAGCAGTGCTAGCGCCTGGACAGATGATTTTGGTAGAGCACAACGGTTTAGGATTGCTGCAATATCAATTCCCTGCCGATGCCAGCCAATTGGCATTGCTTGGTAAAGCCGTCATGTCTGATTTGAAAAAACTGATTAACTACGATCGGGGGCCTGCATGAAATCACTTCGAATTCTAGCCGGTTTGGCTATCGTGTTAACCATGCTGGTGATTCTATTGGGAGCTTATACCCGGTTGACTGATGCCGGGTTAGGTTGCCCTGATTGGCCGGGTTGTTATGGTTTTTTGAAAGTGCCGCAGCATGAAGTGCATGTCGCTGTTGCCGAAGCGCGTTTTCCAGAGCGACCGCTTGAAGCGCATAAAGCATGGAATGAAATGATCCACCGATACTTCGCAGGGAGCTTGGGGCTGTTGATTGCCGCCATTTTTTTCGTCAGCTGGCGCCAACAGCGAAAAATTAAAGCGTTACCTGCGGCCTTACTTGGATTGGTGGTATTTCAAGCTGCGCTTGGCATGTGGACGGTGACGTTGAATTTATTTCCGCTGGTGGTGATGGGGCACTTACTCGGTGGTTTTACTCTGCTGACGTTATTGGTGATTTATCGCTGGAAATTAACAACCACATCGCATCAGCCGTCTTCGATGCAATCCGCGCAAGCTGGTCTTGCGCGTTTTGGTTGGTTCGTGCTTGCCATTTTGGTTGGTCAAATCGCCTTAGGTGGCTGGACGTCAGCCAACTATGCTGCCATGGCGTGTGTCGAGTTGCCGGTGTGTCAGGCAGGTTGGTCAGAGCAGCTTAACTTTAGCGAGGCCTTTGATTTACATTTGGGACATGACAATTACGAATACGGCGTGATGAGTCAGCAAGCACGGCAAACAATTCATATTGCTCATCGGTTTGGTGCTTTTATCACCTTAATCGCGGTTGGTGGATTGGCCTGGCAATTATGGCAACACAGAGTCCAAACGGGTATGTCACGGTTACCAATGATTGTTGCGACGTTATTGCTGCTGCAATTTTGTCTTGGGATCATCAATGTCTGGTGGCAGTTACCGCTGGTAAATGCTGTGGCACATAATTTTGTGGCGGCCAATTTGCTAATGGTATTGGCGTTAATTTGTGTAAAATTACAACAGAATGTGCAGCTTGCACCAAGGAGGCTATGATGGCCCAAACTAAATCTACTGTCGCTACCGTTTGGCCGATGGCGTGGCGTGATTATTATCAATTGACCAAACCCAAAGTGGTGGCGTTACTGTTACTCACGGCTTGGGTCGGCATGATGCTGGCGCAACCAGGTTTACCGGCGCTCGATGTGCTCGTGGTGTCGATGCTGGGGATTGGTTTGTTATCGTCGGCGGCGGCAGCGCTGAATCACGTGCTGGATCAACGAATTGACGCGCAAATGGCTCGCACGCACCATCGGCCGGTCGCCCGTGGACGCATCAGCACTGAGCGTGCAGTATTGTTTTCACTGGTACTCGCAGGCGCTGGGTTTATGGTGCTTTATGCGGCAGTGAATCCGCTAACCGCTTGGCTGACTCTCGCCAGCTTGTTTGGTTATGCGGTGGTGTACACCATGTATCTTAAGCGCGCCACACCGCAAAATATTGTTATCGGCGGTTTAGCTGGCGCAATGCCACCCCTACTAGGTTGGACAGCGATGACGGGGCAAATCGCTGCTGAACCCTTGTTACTGGTGATGATCATCTTCGCCTGGACGCCGCCGCACTTCTGGGCGCTGGCTATCCATCGCCGGGATGACTATGCCAAAGTGAATATGCCAATGTTGCCGGTCACCCACGGTATCGAATTTACTAAAACAGCAATTTTCCTCTATACGTTGATTTTGTTCCTAGTGTGTTTAATGCCGTATCTGGTTGGTATGACGGGGGCTATTTATTTGGTGGGGACTGTGGTGTTAAATCTCTGGTTTATGGCGTATGCCTGGCAGCTAAAATTTCATGCTAAAGCCGATACCGCGATTAAAACATTCAGGTTTTCCATTGTGCATCTGATGTTGTTATTCTTATTATTATTGGTGGATCATTACCTGAAATGGACGGCGTTTTCCTAAAACGCAAAGCCTAACTTAAAGCGCCGCGAGTGCAACGAAAGAGAGTTCTGATGAAGTATAAGTTGATAGGAGCGATCGCAGTTATCACGGCCTTGGCAGCCGGATTGTTTAGTTTCCAGTATGTGCAGCAAAGTCAGCAACCGGAATATGCGTTGGTTTATCCAAAGGCGCGTGATTTGACGGAGTTTACCCTGACCAGCCACAAAGGGCAGCCGCTGACCCGTCAGCAACTGCAAGGGCAATGGACACTGGCTTTTGTTGGTTATACCTTTTGTCCAGATATTTGCCCGATGACCATGGCGACACTGGCCGGAACTTACGCAGAGCTACAGGCGATGTTACCTGCGCAGCAACCTTTGGCCATTTGGTTTATTTCTGCCGATCCACAACGGGATACTGTCAGTGCATTGGCCAATTATGTTGGTTATTTTGAACAACCCGCGATTACCGGTGTCACCGCAGGTCACGACAAACTTTTCCCGTTTGTTCGAGATTTGGGCTTGATGTACGCCATCAGTAGTACAACAGAGCCGGATTATTTGGTGGATCACAGTGCATCTATTGTGCTGATTAATCCGCGAGGGCAGTTGGCGGCCGTGTTTAAGCCACAACTAAAAGTTGGTGAAGTGCCACTGGTGACCAAAGCAATTTTATTAGTTGATTTTCCAAAAGTGTTAGCTCAGCTGCAATAAAAGACTAGGGCACCAACACCCAAGGCTGGGAAAACCAGTAAAAATAACCCGGTTTTTTTATGCTTGGCGCCGTACAGTTGTATCTATTGTGAGCTAATTTCAGTGGTTTTTGGGCGGTGGCGCTGAAGGTTTTGTCATTTAGCCAGCGCAGTGCGATGGGTTGGCCGTTAAAAAAACAGTGCAGCTGTGCGGGTTTAAAATCTTGTACTGTGACCGATAGCTTTAAGGTGGGCGGGTTTTGGCTGCTGACTGGATCTGCCCCACTGTAGTCGGTCACAGGTAACGCCAAAGTCTTCAACTTTGGCACAAAATGCTTTAAAGCCGCGAACTGACTAGAAGATGGGTAGCGTGGGATCCGCGTCATCGAAACGCCGGGTCCGACCGCACCAGATTGTTGACCGATACCAATAAAACCAAGCTCTGTGACTAGCGCTTCCAATTCGGCGCTAAAATCCCCATAGGGGTAAGCCAGCCATTTACGTTTCACGCCAAGCTTTTCTTCTAGTTGCTGCTCTGCGAGTAAAATGTCAGTTTTGACCCGTACTCGCCACTGCGCCATGGTTTCGCCTTGATTCGGTACCGCCAAGCGATGGTGATAGGAGCTATGGTTGGCAATAATAACCCCTTCCTTATGCATGGTTTGAATTTGCTCCCAGCTCAACACCGGGCCTTCTCGCCGGTCGATTAACGCCGGACCTAGAAACATGGTGTAGGGATAATCAAATTCTTTTAAAAGAGGTCGAGCAGTGGTAAATACATTGGCAAAACCATCGTCAAAGGTAATGGCAACTTCATTGTCTGCGGTTGCTTCGCCGCGCTGTAGTTGATTGATAATGCGTTCGAGACTGACAACTTTAAAATTTTGATCTTTAAGATGCTGTAATTGCTGTCTAAATTCAGCCGGAGTCACACTGGTGCTTTTGGGGGTGTCGCTGCTGACATGATGGTACTGCAGAATGACGGCCGCTTGTGGCATGGTACAAAAACCAATTGCCGCCAACAGTAAGCATATCTTTTGCACGTTACATTTCCTCATGATCAGACGGTAACAGGCCAATTCGGCGTAATATCAATAATAAATAACTGCCAAATGTGACGAGAAAACTGATTAGCCAGCAGCCAATGACCAGTTGTAACAACCAAATAGGTTCAGCCGGCAGTAGTAAAAACAGCAGTAGAATGATCCAAAAGGCCGCCATGCCGCGGACAAAATAACGGCCGCAAGTTGCAGCCGTTGGCAATATTAGTTTGTCGCGCATTGGCATCGCTTAGTAGTACGAATGTTCGCCACGTTGATGTTCGGTAATGTCACGAACTCCGGACAGCTCGCCCACAAAACGGTTTAACAGCTCTTTTTCAATCCCTTCTTTGAGGGTTAAATCAACTTGCGAACAACCGTTACAACCACCGCCAAATTGCAGTACGGCAACACCTTGTTCGGTTAATTCAACCACTGACACTCGGCCGCCATGGTTAGCCAACTGCGGATTTATTTCGGCATCGATGACATATTGCACACGCTCTTTGAGCGGAGCGTTGTCATTCACCTTGCGAACTTTGGCATTGGGCGCTTTTAAAGTCAGCTGAGAACCCATTTGGTCGGTGACAAAATCAATTTCTGCATCGACTAAAAACGGTTTACTGTCTGCATCAATCACGGCATCAAAGCCATTACATGATACTTTTAAGTCGGACTCTTCGACGGCGTCCGCTGGGCAGTATGACACGCCACATTCCGCCTGAGCCGTGCCGGGGTTGACTACAAACACTCGGATGTTGGTGCCAGCAGCCTGCTTTTCCAACAACTTACCGAAGTGAGCCTGAGCCGTTTCTGAGATATGAATCATGTCTGAGTACCTGACTAAATTACTAGGTTAATGGCTATGATACTCTTCCAGTTCCGCGCTGCCAAGCCCGCTTGAACATTCGCCATCTTTATTGCTAAGGTGCGCAATCATTCTTTCGGAGCTGGTATGAAAAAACTTACTTTCTTAGCATTATCAATGGCCGCTTGGTGCAGCCTTGGTGTTCAACCGACGGCGCACGCAGCGCCATTACCAACTCCGCAACAAAGCTTAGGTTTTGAGCTCGGGCAGTGGCATGTCAGACATGATCAGATTGAACAATATTTTCGCGAGCTAGCGCTAAACGCTCCTGAGCTTAGTAAGTTTGAAGTCATTGGTCGGACTCATGAACAGCGGCCGCTGCTGCAATTGACGATCAGCTCTGCGGCAAACATGGCGAAATTGGAACAAATCCGTCAGCAGCATTTGGCTGGTATTGGAAATGGTAAAGTGGACGCGGATTTACCTTTGGTGATTTGGCTTGGCTATAGTATCCATGGCAATGAAGCGAGCGGCGCCAATGCTGCGGTAAAGCTAGCGCACTATCTGCTGAGCAGTGAAGATGCTGAAGTGAAAGAGTGGCTTGATAAAGCAATTATTTTGCTTCAGCCGAGCTTAAATCCAGATGGCAACGACCGGTTTGCCATGTGGGTCAATATGCATCAAGGCGCGTCAGCGGTTGCTGATTCGCAGCACCGTGAGCACGTCGAACCTTGGCCCAGCGGCCGGCCAAATCACTACTGGTTTGATTTAAATCGTGATTGGTTGCCGTTGCAACATCCAGAAAGCCAGGCCCGGATCAAACAATTTCATCAATGGATGCCACAGGTCCTTAGCGATTTTCACGAAATGGGCCCCAACACCAGTTACTTTTTTCAACCAGGGATCCCAAGTCGTAACAACCCAATGACCCCTGATGAAAACTATCAGCTAACGTCGTTGCTGGCTGGGTATCATGCGCAAGCTTTTGATAAACAAAGAAAACTCTATTACACCGAAGAAAACTTTGATGATTTTTACATCGGCAAAGGTTCCACTTACCCCGATGTGCATGGTGCAGTTGGGGTTTTGTTTGAACAAGCGAGCAGTCGCGGGCGTTTGCAGGACAGTATCAATGGCCCGTTGAGTTTTCAGAGCACCATAGAAAACCAATTCACGATGTCTTTGTCGACGTTGCGGGGCGCCGTTGCGAATAAACAACGCTTACAACAGTGGCAGCAGAAGTTCTTCCGCGATAGTCTGCAATTGGCCAAAGACGACCCAGTGCAAGGTTATTTGCTGCAAGGCGACGCGGATCAAAGTCGGCTTAACGAATTGTTGCAACTTTTGAGTCAGCATCAGATTGACGTTTTTCCCGTCAACAGCGACAAAGCGACGACGATCGAGCAATATTTCGTACCATTGCAACAAAAACAATATCGGCTGATCAAAGCTGCGTTTAGTACTGAGACAAATTTTCGGGATAACACCTTTTACGATGTCTCGGCTTGGACGTTACCCTATGCCTTTAATATTGAATTTAGTGAAAGCCGGAAAATTCCTGCAGGCGTCGACAAGCAGCGTTGGCAGACGAAAACCGTTGTTGCGCCAGAGTTAACTGCGGACGCGTATGCGTATGCGTTGCGTTGGACCGATCAGAAAGCGCCTGTGCTACTGCAAAAATTATTACAACAAGGCTTAACTGTACGAGCGGCGAACCGCGCCTTTAGTGCACAAACCGCTGCCGGAGTGCAGTTGTTTGCCGCCGGCACTATGCTGATCCCGGCAGGTTTGCAGACGGAAGGCTGGTTTGCATTATTGCAACAAGCGCAGCAAAAATCAGGGCTAAAACTTGAAGCGATCACGTCCGGACTCACCCCGATGGGTCAGGACTTAGGCAGCCGTAACCTGATCCCGGTAAACCTGCCGAAAGTTTTACTGCTGGCGGGCCCTGGCGTTAACTCGACGGAAGCCGGTGAGTTATGGTTTAACCTAGAACGTTTAGGTGGGGTGTCACCAACACTTGCTGAGCCGGCACGGTTTGGTCGGCTTGATTTAAGTAAGTACAGTCATGTGGTGTTGCCCGATGGTAATTACCAGAGTTTAAAAGACGCTGAGCTGGCGCAATTGAAAAGCTGGGTAGATGCGGGTGGCGTGTTATGGGCGCAAAAGTCGGCCGTGAGCTGGTTGGTCGATAAAGGTTTGTTGCAAGTTAAACTAAAGCCAGTCAGTGATTTAAAGGCACTGATCCGGCTTGAGGATGCGCGCTACGCCGACAAAGAGCATCTAGCCGGTCAGCAGCGTATTGCCGGTGCTATTTTCCAAACTGAATTAGATTTAAGCCATCCGCTTAGCTTTGGTTTACCGCGTGCAGAGTTACCGGTCTTTAAAAATGATTTGATGGTGATGCAGGTGCCAGAGCAGTCTTTTGTGACGGTCGCCCGTTATCGTAAGGGCAAACAGCTGGCTGGTTTTGCGGCATCTGAGTTGGTAGAGCAAATTAGCCAAAGTGCCACCTTAGTCGCACACAACTATGGCAAGGGCCGGATCATTGCGATGACCGACAATCCGGTATTTCGTGGTTATTTTAATGGTTCCAGCCGGCTACTTGTGAATGCACTGTACCTTGGCAAAGCCTTTGATACTAATGTTGACGACGATGAAGGGGAGGCCCATTAACGCTCTGGTGGCCACGTTCATTTGACGTCATGTTCCGTGATTTAACAGCTGCGGGCGTAATCGCTAAGGTCCAAATGTCAATGCGCTGGACCTGGCGCGTCCGCAGTAACCGGCATAGTTGGTCAATCGTGGCGCCCGTGGTGATGACATCATCGACCAGCAGCAGATGCTCTGGCAACGTATCACGCTGATATAGTCTGAATTGACGACGTAAATTGGCCCGGCGCTGTTGTCGGTTCAAACCTACTTGGTGTTGGGTGTTTTTGCTTTGAAATAAATCCAGGAGTGGCAGTTGCCAACTCTGGGCGATGACTGCTGCGAGTTGTTGCGCCTGATTAAAACCGCGTTCTTTGTACCGCTGCCGACTGATCGGTACGAAACATACCGCCTGAGGTCTTGTCGCGCCACTGCTGGCGAATTGCTGACAGGCTTTGGCAAGCTGCTGGCACAACAATTCGCCACAGGCAAAATCCTGCTGAAACTTCCATTGCTTGATCCAATGTGACCAAGGCAACTGGTACCAGCTTAGGCTATGCAACAAATCAAATCGGACCGGTTGTAATCCGCGCCAGACGGCCGGAAGCAGTAAAGCATTTTGATGGTGATTCGTCAGCGACAAGCTGGGCAATGCCAAGATACAATAATTGCAGAGTTGTTGTGATGCCTGCTGCACGGGCAGCTGACACCAAAGGCAGCTGTTCGGTAACAAACGATGTAGTAGCTGTTGCATCCATGCTTTAAATTTTTTCATTTTAATTCACATAAAAAATACACTGGTGTAACTATGGCAGTTCCTGTCGAGAACGACAAACCGGTTTTGGTGTTATTACATGGCTGGGGTTTAAATCATGCCGTTTGGCAGCAACTGTTGCCGCAATTGACGGCGCATTTTATGGTGCTAACACCTGACTTACCTGGTTTTGGTTGTGCAGTCAGTTGTCCGGATCCCTATCTGCTAGCAGACGTTGCAGCCATGCTGGCGGCGCAGATCCCTGCGGGCAGCTTAGTACTGGGTTGGTCTTTGGGTGGGTTAGTTGCGACTCAAATCGCGCTCGATTATCCGGCAAAAGTAAAGGCATTGGCGCTCGTCGCGAGTTCCCCATGTTTTGTCGCTGGTGATGACTGGCCTGGCATGGCGCCTACGGTGCTAAAACAATTTGCTATGGCTTTAGCCAAAGATGTGGCGCTGACGATCGATCGATTTTTGGCAATACAAGCGCTTGGAAGCGACACTGCACGACAGGAAATCAAACTGCTAAAACAAGCGCTACTCAGTCTGCCATTACCACAATCTGCTGCTTTAGCCGGTGGTTTGACGTTGCTGGCAGAGCATGATTTACGTTCAAGGTTGACGGAGCTTCGCATACCGGTTGCAGGCTGTTTTGGTAGGCTTGATTCGCTGGTGCCAATAGCAATGCTGGAAAAGCTGCAGACTCTATTACCAACCGCGACACTAACAATTTTGCCAAAAGCATCACATGCACCTTTTATTTCGCATCCAGTAGAATTCACACAATGGTTGCTGCATTGGGCTCATTCAGTGTCAGCGAAGTAATACTGTAAAGAACGACGGCCAGTAAGGCGGCAATTATTTGCCGTATTTGGCGAGAATTGCTTGAGTGATGCCGGTTAATTGATTAGTATTTAATCATATTTGCTAACAGCCGGAGATCTACCATGGAACTTCAATCCGCTTTTGCTTCAGGTCTGCAAGGATTGCAACGTGCGTCAACAGGGATCACCGAAGCGACCGTTAATATTAATCGCGAAACAACCAACGAGCAGCGTGTCCGTAATGCACAGGACACGGCGTCTGTTGAGCAATCAAACCAACAACGGCAAGCCCCTGTGGCAGAGCCAACGAACCCTGCTCTGGAACAAAGCCTTGTACAATTGGCGACAGAGCAAAACTACGCCGAAGCCAATGTAAAATCGATTAAAACTGCTGATGAAGTCCTCGGCTCCGTGATCGATATCCGGGTGTAACGAGCTGCTCATGGCAATCACTTCGGTTTACCCCAACGTCAGTCCCTACATCGGCAATCCCGGTGTTGATTTGGCGCGCCGGGAAAACCTGCGTCGAGATATTATTGAGCCGGTGGCGCAGGCCGAGCGCGGTGCTGCCGAAAAAGGCGTCATTTCGGAAGATAAAAGCCGAAATAACAGCAATATGACCACAGGCAGCTTCAGCGAAGATGCTCGAAGTCGGGGTACTGAATTAAAACAAGCGGTTAGCGGCCGTAATGATAGTAGAGAAGGCCGTGACGGACAGAATGACGATGGCAACGGCAAGCAACAAAATGCGGCCGAGCAGCGCAAAGAATCGGCAGAGCAGCGTGAATTAGCTGAACTGAAAAAGCGAGATGCTGAAGTGAAGGCTCACGAGGTTGCTCACGCCTCGGTAGGTGGACAATTAGCCAGCAGCCCAGGGTACAGTTTTGACGTCGGGCCGGATGGTCAGCAGTATGCGGTTGCTGGCGAAGTTCAAATTGACTTGTCGCCGGTGCCTGGTGATCCGCAAGCAACTATCATTAAAATGCAGCAAGTTAAAGCGGCTGCACTGTCACCTTCAGAACCTTCGGCGGCAGATAGACAAGTGGCTGCAGAAGCCGCCAGACGCATCACAGAAGCGCAAGCTGAGCTTGCTAAAGAGTTTGTCAAAGTCAACGAGCCACCAGCGGCAGATGGTGATTATGACGCCTTAGCAGCGTTCAGTGAATTCACCGGCAGGCTCGATTTAGCCGATGACACGTTGCTGCAATATCGCCAAACGGATGATAGGGCAGACAATCAAGATGCTGAACCTAACCAAAACCGTAGCCGTTATACACCGCCTGAATCCCGTTCGTTGGAGCTCAACAGTACTATGCAATTACGAAATGACGTAATTGCTGGGTTTTATGCGCGTTCCACAATGCCCGCGGAACGGCCGTTGCTGCAAATGGCGTAACGCCGTGGCTCGCTGAATTCCCTTCGCTTTGCTAGCCCTGCTCTTGAGTTACTTTTTGTGCTGTAGCTTTTTTTATGGCAAAAAAATCGCCGTCAAGTGACAGCGATTGATGGCATTGCCTTCAGTGCAATATCGTTGGTAAGCAGTGCTTAGCTGATAGTTAACTCACGCTAACTATTAGAAACATAGTTACTTTTTCATTTTGGCGAGTGCAGCGGCAAATGCATTTCCCATCGCAGCGTTGCCATTGTCGACCGGTTTACTGGCTTTTGCTGACGCCGGTTTAGCAGCATAACCAGCTTTAGCTGGCTGTTTGTCAGTGCCCGCACCTCGGCTTTGCGGCTGTTCATCAAGGCGCATCGTTAGAGCAATTCGTTTCCGGTCAACTTCCACTTCTAGTACTTTTACTTTGACGATATCACCGGCTTTAACCACCTGATGGGGATCGCTGACGAATTTATCAGTTAACGATGAAATATGGACCAAGCCGTCCTGATGGACACCAATATCGACAAAAGCGCCGAAGTTAGTCACATTGGTGACGACTCCTTCGAGTAGCATGCCAGGAGCTAAGTCGGATAATTTTTCCACGCCATCTTTAAAGGACGCGGTTTTAAACTCTGGGCGTGGATCACGCCCCGGTTTATCGAGCTCTTTAATGATATCAGTGATGGTCGGTACGCCGAAGTTTTCATCAGCGAGCTCGGCTGGGTTTAGGCTTTTTAGGAAACTACTGTTGCCAATAATCTGCTCCACCGACTTTTGATGTTGACTGCCAATTTTTTCGACCAGTGGGTATGCTTCCGGATGGACAGATGACGCGTCCAGCGGGTTTGTGCCATGATTAATGCGCAAGAAACCGGCGGCTTGTTCATAGGCCTTTGGCCCTAAGCGTGGCACTTTTAATAAATCTTTGCGCTGCATAAAGCGGCCGTTGCTGTCGCGATAAATCACAATGTTTTGCGCCAGTGTCTTATTCAAACCAGCCACTCGGGCCAGTAATGGCACCGAGGCGGTATTTAAATCAACACCAACTGCGTTTACACAGTCTTCTACCACAGCGTCCAAAGATTTCGTCAGTAGGCTTTGATTGACGTCATGCTGATACTGGCCTACACCAATCGCCTTGGGTTCAATTTTGACCAGTTCCGCCAGTGGGTCTTGCAAGCGGCGCCCTATCGACACCGCGCCACGTATCGATACATCTAAATCTGGAAACTCTAGTGACGCCAATTCCGACGCTGAATAAATGGATGCGCCGGCTTCAGATACCATCACTTTGGTCAGTCGTTGCTCTGGCAACATCTTAATCACATCGCCAGCCAGCTTGTCGGTTTCGCGGGATGCGGTACCGTTACCGATAGCGATTAGTTCAACTTTGTATTGTTTGCAATAAGCAGCCAGCGTTTTGACGGACTTGTCCCACAGATTTTGTGGGGCATGCGGGAAAATGGTGGTGTTAGCGACCAGTTTGCCCGTTTCATCAACCACAATCACCTTCACACCAGTACGAAGACCTGGATCCAGACCCAGCGTTGCACGCATACCGGCTGGAGCGGCCATGAGTAAGTCTTTCATATTGCGAGCAAATACCGCAATGGCTTCGATTTCTGCTTTTTCGCGCAATTCGCCAAGCAAGTCATTTTCCAATTGCAAATGCAGTTTTACTTTCCAAGTCCACTGTACCACCGTGCGCATAAAGGCATCACCGGCGCGGTTTTGCTGGCGTAATTGGAAATGACTGGCGATCATTTGTTCACAGTTAGCATGTGCATTTTCATCATCAGCGTCAGGCTGCAACTGCAGGTTTAAACAACCTTCATTGCGACCACGAAACATCGCTAAAGCTCGATGAGAAGGAATATTTTTCCAAGCTTCTTGATGGCTGAAATAATCTCGAAATTTGGCACCTTCGGTTTCTTTCCCTGCCACCATGCTGCTTTTTAGCACGGCATACTGCGCTAAGTGTCGACGTAATTTGGCTAAAAGCTCGGCATCTTCGGCAAAGCGTTCCATCAAAATGTACTTGGCACCGTCAAGCACTGCTTTGGTATCGGTAAAACCAGCCGTAGTATTAATGTAATCGGCTGCCGCTGTTTCAGGCGCGAGATTTGGATCCGCCAGCAACGCGTCGGCAAGCGGTAATAAACCGGCTTCAATCGCAATTTGCCCTTTGGTGCGGCGTTTGGCTTTATATGGCAGGTACAAATCTTCTAAGCGGGTTTTATTATCAGCGGCCAGAATGTCGCGTTGCAGCTCTGGGGTGAGTTTATTTTGTTCTTGAATCGTTTTTAGAATGACCTGACGACGATCTTCGAGTTCACGTAAGTAAGTCAAACGCTGATCCAGCAGCCGCAATTGGATATCATCCAGGCCACCGGTGACTTCTTTGCAGTAGCGGGCGATAAATGGCACTGTTGAACCTTCATCTAACAGCGTGATGGCGGCAGCAACCTGTTCGGCTCGTGCCGATATTTCCAAAGCGATTTGATTGACAATCAATGACATAACTTCATATTCCTTGTGGTCTGTTTTTTTCAAAGCGCGGTACAGACTGGATAACAACGCAGATGGCCGGTATTGTCTATCTTCAGCGGAAAAAAATCCAATGTTGTTACCTTGTGCCGGTAGTCGGCAACCGCAAAACGTCGTGCCTAACCACCGTATTACATCCTGCTGCCTGCCGATGCAGAAATGGCAGTTATGTTGATATTGCCCCTGCGCCCCTTTTATAGACGACTGTGTGTTAAAGGTGGATTTCAGGTATAACCGCGTGTTCAATGTATTGATTTAGGGTTCAAAGAATAGGAAATGAAGCCGTGAAAGTAAAACCGCCCATCATAAAAACCAAGCTGATTACCCGCGAAGGTTTTAATGCGCTCAAAGCAGAGCATGACGAACTTTGGTTTAAAAAACGGCCGGAAGTGACGAAAATTGTGAGTTGGGCAGCGAGCTTAGGCG
>JBBKWN010000110.1:0-13087 GCA_037968955.1 Rheinheimera sp.
GATATCAATAGCGGCTTTGGCAGCATTACTTTGTGCCGCGGCACGCAAAACGAGTGGGTCTTTTTTTAAGGCAATTTGATAAATATTTTGTAGATTTTCAGCACTGACTTGCAGACTTAGCAGGCCAATACCCGCGCAGACCAGTGAATGTAATAAGGTTTTCTTCATAACCCAATCCTATGGAATAACAAAAGTGAACGAATAATATCGTGTTAGCGTACACTAAGTCACAATTAATGAGTAAAAGTTGTACTGCCAAGTGTAACAGAATGTGAGTGCTATTATGACTGAAATCAAGGGCATCCAGTATCCCACTTTCCACCATGACGATGTTGAAATCCTCGGCCAACGCACCGTTTTTCAGGGCTTTTTCCGGATTAATGAATACAAAATGCGTCATCGTCTATTTGCTGGCGGTTGGAGCGATGTCGTGACCCGCGAGATGTTCGAACGCGGCAATGCGGTGGTGGTGTTACCTTATGCTGTGAACTTAGATCAACTGGTGTTGGTCGAACAAATCCGCCTTGGCGCGCGTGACAGCAGTCAAAGCCCTTGGTTACTCGAAGCGGTTGCAGGCATGTTCGACGCCGATGAAGATTGTGAGCAGGTCGCCAGACGTGAAGCCTTGGAAGAAGCCGGGTTAACGCTGGGTCGGTTGCAACCGATGCTAAGTTATTTGTCCAGCCCGGGTGGCACCACTGAGCGCATCCATTTGTTTTTAGGTGAACTCATCTCGCCGGTGCACACTGGTATTTTTGGTTTGGCACAAGAGCACGAAGATATTCGCGTCCATTTGCTGAGCCGCAGCGCTGCGATGCAGCTGCTGGCCGATGGTAAAATTGACAATGCCGCGACGGTGATTGCACTACAATGGTTGGCATTACATCACGCGAAAATATGTAGCGCTTGGGAGTAGCAAATAGCCATGACGTTGTTGGCCAATAAACGCAGTTATCAACCCTATGTGCCAGATTTCCTCACTTTGTGTGAACGGAATTATGCGCAGCTGCGCTTCTTTTTACCAGGCGCGCTCAACCCACAACATACCAGTGCGAACGCCAACAGCGGTAGCGCCGGCGACAGTAAAGTGATTCAGATTAATGAGTTTGAAGGTTATCGCATCAAGTTGTTGGAGCTTTGTAAATTCACCACCACGATTAAAATTGAACATGTCAGCGACAGTGCGCTCGGTTGGTTGCGGCCGCAGTTTGAAGTGCGGCTTTATCATGATGCCCGCCTAGCGGAAGTGGTGTCGTGCCAGCAGGTGCGACGCTTTAAAGCGGTTTACGATTATCCTAATCTTGAAATGATGCAACCAGATGAAAAGCGGCAAATTAACTTACTGCTGCGCGACTGGTTATTGTTATGTCAGCGTCAGGGTTATCACAGTGTGGAGAGTTTAAGTTAGTGTCTGCCTGTTATCAGTTTGCCGAAAAATCGTTTTACCGTTTGTTACAACTCACTGACTGCCATTTGCTGGCCGAGCCTGATGGCGACTATCAAGGCATTCAACCTTATCGACAGGTGCAGGCATTACTGACCAGCTTAAAAAGTCAGCCGTTGGATGCACTGATCCTCACCGGTGATTTAACCCAAGATCACAGTCTGGCTTCTTATCAATTGTTGGCTGAATTGTTAGATGATTGGCCAACCCCGGTCTTTTATCTGCCCGGCAATCACGACGAGCCAACACTTATGGCGCAAGCTTTTGCCAAGCCACCTTTTGTGGCGGCGACTCAATTGCAGGCCAATGGCTGGTGCTGGCTGCTGTTGAACAGCAAAGGGGCCACCCCGGCTGGCGAATTTAGTGCCGAGCAGCTTGCGTCGCTTGCTGGCGCCTTGCATCAAGCATCAACTCCGGTATGGTTATTCTGCCACCATCATCCCTTACCCATTGGTGCATCAATTGACCGACATGCTCTGCGCCAGCCCGAAGCATTATTGGCATTGATGACCAGCCATGCTCAGGTCAAAGGGCTCGCGCATGGGCATTGTCATTATGCTTATCAGCGACAACATCCCGCTGGATTTACCATCGTTGGTTGCCCGGCGACTTCAGTGCAGTTTACACTGACTGAAACATGGCAAACTGAAGATCAGGGACCCCAAGGTTGTCTCTGGACTTTTGCTGCTGCAGGCACAGTGCAATGGGAGTTTATTCGGCTTTGACTACAAAATTAGTGCTGTATCTGCATGGTTTTGCCAGCTCGTCGCAATCTGCAAAAGCGTTAATGACGGCGGATTATTTTCAGAAGCACCTACCACAGCATCAGTTGTTGTTGCCGGATTTACCTTATACACCGCACGAAGCGGTGCTTAAAATTGAACAAGTGCTGCAAGGTCGGATCCCAGATGCGGTGATTGGCAGTTCGTTAGGTGGTTTTTTAGCCACCCGGCTGGCGCAGCAATATCGATGCCGGGCGGTGCTGATTAACCCAGCGGTGCAGCCGCATTTGTTACTGCAACAACATCTGGGGCGATATTTTCATCCGGTGTTGCAACAACATTTTGAGGTCAGTGCTGAACATCTGCCGCAGCTTGCCGCATTAGTGCCACAACAACCTGCTGCAAACTCGCATATTCAAGTGTTGTTACAAACCGGTGATGAAGTGCTGGATTACCGCCAAGCAGTCGACTTTTATCAATATTGTCAGCTGGATGTACAAGAAGGCGGCGATCACAGCTATCAGGGGTATGCCAATCGGCTACCGGATATTGTCAAATTCTGCCAATTAGCGTAAAACACTGGTAATCAATACAGTGACTTATAATCCAGTGACTTTGCATCATTTCGGCCAACGCCGAAGTGGTTTAGCCATAGCACCTAGAGTAAAACCATGACTGAACAACTTTATAATGCCGATTCGATTGAGGTACTGACCGGTCTTGAGCCGGTACAGCGCCGTCCTGGAATGTATACCGATACCACGCGTCCGAATCATATGGGGCAGGAAGTCATCGATAACAGCGTCGATGAAGCATTAGCCGGTCATGCTGATCTGATCCAGGTTATTTTGCACCCGGATCAGTCCCTGGAAGTGATTGATAACGGCCGTGGCATGCCGGTGGATATTCACCCGGAAGAAGGCGTGAGCGGGGTCGAGCTGATTTTATGTCGTTTACATGCCGGTGGTAAATTCTCCAATAAAAATTATCAGTTTTCCGGTGGTTTACACGGGGTCGGTATTTCAGTGGTGAATGCGTTATCAACCCGGGTTGATGTGGCCATTCGCCGTGATGGCAATGTGTATGAAATGGCGTTTGAACACGGTTTTAAAGTATCAGAATTGGCGATCACCGGCAGTGTGGGTAAACGCAACACCGGCACGCGGGTAAGGTTTTGGCCCGATGCTAAATATTTTGATGCGTATAAATTTTCGGTCAGTCGTTTGCTGCATGTGTTAAAAGCCAAGGCCGTGTTGTGCCCTGGGTTAACCGTTAAGTTCGAAGACAAAGTGAATGATCAGAGTTACAGCTGGTGTTATATCGCCGGTATTCGTGATTATTTAATTGATGCGGTCAAAGAGATGGTGGCATTGCCCGAAACGCCCTTTACCGGCAGCTTTTCTGCCAGCCACGAAGCGGTCGAGTGGGCCGTGTTATGGTTGCCAGAAGGCGGCGAGTTGGTCACCGAAAGTTATGTCAACTTGATCCCTACCGCGCAAGGCGGCACCCACACCAATGGCTTGCGTCAGGGTTTGCTGGAAGCACTGCGCGATTTTTGCGAATTTAGAAACTTATTACCCCGTGGCATTAAGTTAACGCCAGAAGATGTCTGGGATCGCTGTAGTTATATTCTGTCGTTAAAAATGCAGGAGCCACAATTTGCCGGCCAAACCAAAGAGCGTTTATCGAGCCGTCAGGCGGCTTCTTTTGTCACTGGCGTGGTCAAAGACAGCTTTAGCTTGTGGTTAAATGAGCACACTGAAATTGCTGAAATGCTTGCCGATTTCTGCATTAGTAATGCTCAAAGACGCCTCAAAGCGGCGAAAAAAATTGTCCGTAAAAAAGTTACCGCAGGCCCGGCATTGCCGGGAAAACTGGCTGATTGTAGCGCGCAAGATGTCAACCGCACGGAGCTGTTTTTAGTTGAAGGTGATTCCGCTGGTGGCTCGGCCAAGCAGGCACGCGATCGCGAATTTCAAGCGGTGATGCCGCTACGTGGCAAAATACTGAATACGTGGGAAGTCGATTCTGAACAGATTTTGGGCTCGCAGGAAGTGCACGATATTTCGGTGGCCATTGGGATGGACCCAAATTCGCTGGATTTAACCCAATTGCGTTATGGCAAAATCTGTATTTTAGCTGATGCCGATTCTGATGGTTTGCATATTGCCACCTTGTTATGCGCGCTGTTTATGCAACATTTTCGCAGTTTGGTCGATGCCGGCCATGTTTATGTTGCGATGCCACCGTTGTATCGCATCGATATTGGCAAAGAAGTTTATTATGCGCTGGATGAAGAAGAGAAAAACGGCGTGCTTGACCGGCTGGAAGCCGAGAAAAAGCGTGGCAAAATTAACGTGCAACGATTTAAAGGTTTGGGTGAAATGAACCCGTTGCAACTGCGTGAAACGACCATGGATCCCAACACCCGTCGTCTGGTGCAGCTCACCATCGATGATGTGCAGCAAACCATGGAAATGATGGATATGTTACTGGCAAAAAAACGCGCCAACGATCGACGTGACTGGCTGGAAATGAAAGGCGACCGCGCGATTATTGCCTAGAGTAGCGCCAGCAGCGCGAAAAAAGCTTGAAAAGGCGGGTGGTGCGTGATTCGGCGTCGCCAACCAAGACCCCATCGATAAATGACGCAACAAGGTGCATGATTATCTTTATGAAAAGCAAAACGTTGTGCAAAAGCATACTGCTCACTTGTTGGTTATGGTTCAACCAAGCCTGGGCTGCAGCAGAGACGGTGTTGCCAGATTGGTTAGTACAGGTCCAGCAAAACAAATATAAAAAACCAGAAGTGATGTTGCAGTTGGCAAAACAACATGAGCCTGAGTTTGGCGATTGGCCAGCACAAATACAGGCCGTTTGGTTGAGTGAAGTGGCGATGATGTATGAGGTCTTGGGACGCTATCGTGATCAGATGGCGATCGCCGAGCGTGGTATAGCGCTGACTGTGGACGATAAAAGTGTTGCCCGAGTCGAATTGTTATACAGCATGGGGTTTGCGCTGGAAACGCAGCGTGAATACGACATCGCCAATCAGTATTACCAACAAGGAATGACGCTGGCCGAAGCATTAAATAACGAAAAACTGATCATTCAGGGCCTGACAAACTTGGCCGCAATGTTGACCGAAGAGAACAAAAACACGCAAGCGCTGGATATGTTAAAGCAGGCGTACGATCGCGCGGTGAGGCTTGATGACATTGAAATGCTGGCCTTGGTGCAGGCTGAATTAGGGCTGACATATACCGTGTTGTCGATTGATGATGAAGGTCGCCAATTTCTCGAAGAGTCGTTTAAATTATTTGACCAACTTGGCTGGGTAAAAAGTAAGTTGATGGTTTGGTACAACTTGGCATCCACTTATGGTTTTCTCGATAAAAATGACCAAGCGTTGGCAATTTTTGACCAAATGTTAAAAGTGAGTCTGGAGCAAGAAGATCCGGTTAGTTTGTATTTTGCTTATATGGGGCTGGCAAACACGCATCGTCGGCTGAAAAAGCTCGATGCGGCAATTGCTTATATTGAAAAAGCTGAAAGCTATCTCCCTTCGTTGCAGTCCACTTTTCAAATGAGTGAACATCATTTTATTAAAGCGAAAATTTATCGTAGTTTAGGCCAGATTAACTTGGCGATGCAGCAAGTGGATCTAGCCGCGCAGCAACTTGATGAAGTGAAAAATATCTCTGATCGCTTTTATGCGCTGCACTTTGACGATTTAAGAGCGCGTTTGTATGCCGATGCCGGCAACTATGAAAAAGCTTATCAGACCTTAGATAAATTTTTCGAAGCTTATATTGATTTACAAGACAATCAACGCGACATGGATGTACAAAAACTGCGGTTAAGTTTTGATGGTGAACGTCAAGAAGCGCGTAATCAGTTGCTGAAAAAAGATAATGAACTGCAAGCGCTGAAGCTACAGGAAATTGAACGAAACCGCCAAAACCAGTGGTTATGGATTGGTCTTTTTGGCTGTACCAGCTTGGTATTATTAATTTTATTATTGTGGCAAGCGAGTCGCCGTCGGGCGCAGCTGGCACAGGCGCTGCCGCCTGCGGCTTGATTGAGCGGCTGGCGCTGCTCAAATTCTCGCATTAGATCTGCGACCACGGGCCTTTCCCGTGAGTCGACCTTTGTTTTAAGTAGGACCTGAGATGACTGAAATCCTGTTAACCCCAGACGGACAAGAGCAAATGCCGCTGCGGCGTTTTACTGAAGATGCGTATCTGAATTATTCGATGTACGTCATCATGGATCGGGCATTGCCGCATATTGGCGATGGCTTAAAACCGGTGCAACGACGCATTATCTATGCGATGTCGGAGCTTGGTTTGTCACATCTGGCAAAATTTAAAAAATCGGCGCGTACCGTCGGTGACGTGCTGGGTAAATTCCACCCGCATGGTGACAGCGCTTGTTATGAAGCGATGGTGCTGATGGCGCAACCGTTCTCTTACCGTTACCCGCTGGTGGATGGTCAGGGCAACTGGGGCGCACCCGATGATCCAAAATCGTTTGCCGCCATGCGTTATACCGAAGCGAAGTTATCAAAGTTCAGCGAGTTATTGCTCAGCGAATTGGGGCAGGGCACCGTTGACTGGTCGCCCAATTTTGATGGCACATTAGAAGAGCCCAAAATGCTACCGGCGCGGTTGCCGCATATTCTGCTCAATGGTATTACCGGTATTGCTGTTGGTATGGCAACCGATATTCCACCGCATAATGTGCGCGAAATTGCCGCTGCTGCTTGTCATTTGTTGGATAACCCGGCTTCGTCGGTTACCGATTTATTGCAATATGTACAAGGCCCAGATTATCCAACCGACGCCGAAATCATCACGCCAAAACACGAACTGCAAAGTATTTACGAAACTGGTCGTGGTTCGGTGCGGATGCGCGCTATTTATAACCAGGAAGATGGCGACATTATTATCACCGCCTTGCCGCATCAGACCTCTGGCTCCAAGGTGTTGGAGCAAATTGCCGCGCAGATGAATGCGAAAAAACTACCGATGGTGTCGGATTTACGGGATGAATCTGATCATGAAAGCCCAACCCGGATTGTGATTGTGCCACGCTCGAATCGGATTGATGTTGAGCAGTTGATGCAGCATTTGTTTGCCACCACCGATTTGGAAAAGTCTTATCGGGTGAATTTAAATATTCTCGGGTTAGATCAGCGACCGCGGGTGAAAAACCTATTAGAAATCCTCAGCGAATGGCTGATTTTCCGTCGTGATACCGTGCGCCGGCGTTTGCAGTATCGGTTAGACAAAGTGTTGGATCGGATCCATGTCTTGGAAGGTTTATTAATTGCCTTCTTAAATATCGATGAAGTGATCCGCATTATCCGGCAACACGATGAACCCAAACCGGTGCTGATTGCCCATTTTGGTATTACCGAACGCCAGGCTGAAGCCGTTCTCGAGTTGAAATTACGGCATTTAGCCAAACTCGAAGAGATGAAAATTCGTGGTGAATTGGACGAGCTTTCGAAAGAGCGCGACAAGCTGCAAAGTATCTTAGGTTCTGAGAAAAAGCTGACGAAACTTATTCGCGATGAACTGCAAGCCGATGCATTGAAGTACGGTGATGATCGACGTAGCCCAATAGTTTCGCGAGGCGAGGCCAAAGCGCTGAGCGAAAAAGAGTTGTTGCCAAGTGAACCTGTCACCGTCGTGTTGTCGGATAAAGGCTGGGTCCGCTGTGCCAAAGGCCATGATGTTGACGGCAATAGCTTGCAGTACAAAGCAGGGGATGGTTATAAATCTTCAGCCTGTGGACGCAGTAATCAATATGCCGCTTTTATTGACTCCAGTGGCCGTAGTTTTGCGGCAGAGGCACATGATTTGCCATCAGCGCGAGGGCAGGGCGAGCCGCTGACCGGACGCTTTACCTTGGTGGCTGGAGAGAACTTCGAGCATGTATTGATGGCGGATGATAACCAGCAATTACTGTTGGCAAGCGATGCCGGTTATGGTTTTGTCGCCAGTTTTACCGATTTACTCAGTCGCAACAAAGCCGGTAAAACGCTGCTCTCGTTGCCAGCGGCGTCGAAAGTGTTAACACCGCTGCCCATTAAACATCCTGCAACGGATCAAGTGGTGGCTATTACCAACGAAGGCCGGATGCTGGTGTTCCCGATTGCCGATTTACCTAAACTGAGTAAAGGTAAAGGCAATAAGATTATTAGTATTCCAGCGGCACGCTCGGCCTCGCGTGAGGAGTTTGTCAAATTGTTAGCGGTGGTGCCAGCCGATTCTGGTATTACGCTGGTGGCAGGTAAACGCAAAATGACAATCAAAGCCAGCGACTTAGCGCATTATGTCGGCGAACGTGGCCGCCGCGGTAATAAGCTACCGCGTGGCTTGCAACGCATCGATGAGTTGCTGGTCGGCGAACTTGAATCTAGCGCTGAATAAACGACGACACACCCGAGTTGTGACTGTTGCGATAACCGTTATTTAGCCGGTTATCGCCACAGATCAAACCAGAGTGTATCAATGAAGCCGCTATACTAGGCGGCTTTTTCATTACTGAGGGTTTGGTGTGCTTGCCTTAATTCGTATCTTGTTATTGCTGTTATTTATCATTGTGGCATCCACCGTTGGTTTGCTTATTTGTTTAGTTCGACCTTTTCATCGCGATAATGTCGGTTTATTTTCTCACTGGTATGGCAGTGCCAGCTGGATTTTTGGTGTCAAAGTGGAAATCCGCCAACATCCGTCAGTGGCCAAAGCCATGCCTTGTGTGTTTGTCGCCAACCATCAAAACAACTATGACTTATTTACCATTAGCGGCTCGTTAATCACCGGCACTGTGACTATCGGCAAAAAAAGCCTGAAATATATTCCATTTTTTGGTCAGCTGTATTGGCTCAGCGGCAATATTCTGATTGACCGCGACAATAAAAGTCGCGCTGTCGGCGCGATGCAAGGAGCCGTCGAGCGTATTAACCAAGATAAAGTGTCGGTGTGGGTGTTTCCGGAAGGAACTCGTAGTTATGGCCGTGGTTTATTGCCCTTTAAAACCGGCGCTTTTCATATTGCCCAGCAAGCTGGGGTGTCGATTGTGCCGATTTGCATGAGTAGCACTCAAGGAAAAATTAACTTAAATCGCTGGAACAACGGCACAGTGATTATCGAATTGATGGCGCCACTGGCGCCAGAAGATTTTGCGGTACCGGTGCGTGAAGTCGCTCAGCAAGTACGTAGTCTGATGGAACAGAAAATTGCAGCACTTGATAGCGAGTTGACGAGCGATTACACTGCGCCCACCTCTACAGTTTCAGGAAAACCTTAATGGAAAACTGGCAAGAATTTACCAACGACACCATCGCAGCTTTGTTAGAAGATGGCAGCGATCCGGATGCCGAATACACAATTGAGCATCACTTTTACGATGAAGATTTTGCCAAGCTGGAAAAGTTGGCGGTTGAAGTTTTCAAGCTCGGTTTTGAAGTAACTGACGCGGAAGAAGTGGAATTTGAAGATGGCGGTAACGCTTGGGTATTTGATGCGATCCGTGAGCAGTCTTTAGATGGCGAGGCTATCACCGCTGATGCGATCAAACTGGATGCATTGGCCCGCAAATTTGGTATCGAATATGACGGCTGGGGCACCTATTTTGAAGGTGAAGAGGGCGAGTTTGAAGATGACGAAGACGGCGAAGAATAACTCTTTGTGCTAGTCGCTGCGGTACCTGCTGCTTTAAAAAAATAAACCCGGTTGTTACCGGGTTTATTTTTGCCTATGTTTTCATGGTGGCTGGTTGCACGACCTTTTTTATAAAGCCAGTAATACAAAACCGCCAAAGGCCAGTGCGGCGGCGATTAAACAATAAGGGAGCTGCGTCACGGCATGTGATATCAGATCACAACCCGAGCCTTGTGCTGCCAAGACTGTTGAGTCGCTGTAAAAACAAGCCTGTGAGCCAAACGAAGCGGCCGATAATAGCGCACCAATCACCAGTGGGATTTCGGCGTTGACTGACTGCGCCAGTGGCATCACGATGGGGATAGATACAGCAAAAATGCCCCACGACGAGCCGGTGGCAAAGGACAAAATCGCCATTGATAAAAACACCAGCGCAGGCAACATTTCGGCTGTCATGTACGGGGTTAGGTTCTCAATCACAAAGAGGGGCAAGTGCATTTTGTCGCAGACATCTTTGAAGATAAAGGCCGCAATGACGGTGCTTATCGCCGGCATCATGGTTTTAAAACCATTCATCATCACTTCCATCATATCGGCAATCGACATCAGTTTTTGCGCCGAATAATAGACAATGGTGCAAACTAGTGTCGCCATCACACCTTTAAGCACATCAATATCAAAATAAATCGTGAAGGCAATTAACATCAGCATCGGCATGACAAAGTTGTGCAGTTGGCCTTGTTTATTGCCTTGTTCAAATTCTTCTTCAATTGAGTGCATGGCATATTCATCACTCGTGTGATGCGGCATTTGCTGGGATGCATGATGTTGTGCTTGGGGGGCCGGTGGTATTTTCACCTGATCAGCAGCCAGTTCACAGTCATAAGGTAAACCGGCTTGAGTTGCCAATTCAGCTTTTTTCATCGGGCCGATATCCGGCATAATTTTTAGCGCCACTAACAACACACATAACAATGCCAGCCAAGGGTAAAACATATACGGAATGGCGCTGATATAAACGCTAATGCCTTTATCTGCCGCCGTTGCGATGCCGTTATCGACCAACAAGCCGCCGAAAAACACAGCCCAGGTAGAAATAGGAATAATGACGCAGACCGGCGCGGCAGTAGAATCGACGATATAAGCCAATTTCTGCCGCGAAATTTTGTATTTATCGGTGACCCGCTTCATCGCTTCGCCAACCGATAACGCATTGAGGTAATCGTCGATAAAGATAATCATGCCCAGGATAAAGGTCATCGTCATGGATGATTTTGGGCCTGTCGCCATTTGTGAACCAAAACGGCCAAAAGCTAATGCGCCGCCGGTATGGATCAGCAGCCCAATCAAAGCGCCAAAACCGCCACAGACCAGGATCAACCAACCGATGGTTTCATCTTGCATTACTTTAAGCGAAATGTCGGCGAAACTCGTGAGCGATGCTGTGGGGCTGATCATTAATAAACCAACAATGGCTCCCACTACCAAAGCCAAAATTGGCCGTTTCAGCCAGATGGCAACGGCCATCACGACCACAGGAGGTATTAAACTTAACGCGCTGGGTGAATCCATCAGGGGTTCCTTACAAAAAACTCGACTGGCATGGTTACAGCACAATCAAACAGGCGCGACGCGGCTTGCTGATTGTCTGCTTTCACTCGGGCTTTGGCAGATTGTGGCCTGCGGGCCTTTGTAGTTATTTTTATTCCCGGCAATTGGACAGAAATTGCGGCCGGATATGATAACAAATATTTATCCGGCTTCAATCTTTGATTCGGTGTCGAGCTGGCGTTTGTTTAACAGGGGCGCTGCGCCGATATCCGGTTGTCGAAACGCAAGTGTTGTTCTGAATGATTGTGGGCGAAAGTGTTGCCAGAATAAGCGTGGCAGAAGGGGTTGTTCGAAGTGCAGTGCCATCATTTGCATCATTGCATTTCAAGCTGAAAACTCGGGCGATTGATATTCAGATGGTCGAAGTTTTGTAGTTGGTTCTGCGCTCTATGTTCATGGGTGGGTGGTACTCGAATTTGCGGGGTTTCTTCGACAGCGATTTGCGCCGACATTGGTTTTGGCCTGCTGTCATCCTGAGATAAAAAAGGTGAAGTTTTCAGTTTTATTGAAAAAAAGTTAATGTTTAACGATAAATTGGTGGGTGGCCTGAATCCTTTAAATCCCCGCCTAAATCCCTTCCTCTAAATCCCTTCCAGGTAGAGAACTTTTCGAAAAGCATCGGCTGGATATCCTGATAAGTTGCTATGAATTGCCCCCAGCGGGCGAGCGCGATCCACGGTTTGTGTGCTGGCGTCCAGAAAGTATGTACGCCATCGAACGGTGGAGGTGTGGAGAAGTGAATATGATAAGACTCACCTATCTAAGTTCGATGCTGTTCGATGCTGCGAAAATCAAATTCCGCAGACGCCTATTCATTTCATTGAAGGAAAATTAATCATGTTATACACAATTGCTGTTGTACTTTTGGTTCTCTGGGTTCTTGGTTTGGCAATGTCGTTCACCGCAGGCGGCTTGATCCACGCTTTGATCGTGATTGCCGTCATCATGGTAATTTACCAAGCTGTATCTGGCCGGAAGGTCACCTGAAGCAGGGATCTGATATTTTTATCGGGGGAGCCAGAATTCATCAGTATCTGCGCCCCTTCGGGGGCTGCCCCTCCAGTGATGGCCGCAAAGAGGCTAGGCGGCTAATGTGCTTCGATGCTTACAAATGCTGAGTTTTAGCGCCTAAATAGGTGCCTACGAAGCGGAGTAAACTTGTTCATCCTGACGCACAACCAAGGCTATGAATTTTCAGCCTAGTCATCGCCAAATTTGGGTCAATAAATAAGGCGGATGTATGAAGAAAAACCAAGATAGGACACAGGATTATCAAAAAGACAGCCTGACATTAGTGGGTGCCGTTGCTCTTGGCACTGGCGTGATGATTGGGGCGGGTATATTTGCTTTAACTGGGCAGATGGCTCAGATGACTGGAAGTCTGTTCCCGCTGGCTTTTCTTTCGGCGGCGGTGATTGTTATATTTAGTGCCTACTCTTACGTCAAAATGTCGAATGCCTATCCTTCAGCTGGCGGCATTGCCATGTATCTTAAAAAGGCTTATGGCAGTACCGTGACCACAGCCTTTTATTCTCTTTTGATGTACTTTTCCATGGTGATAGCCCAAAGTTTTTTGGCGCGTACATTTGGTACTTATACATTACAGCTATTTGGCATAAGCGATACCAGTATATGGG